>CAMURM010000114.1 GCA_947097535.1 uncultured Selenomonas sp. | reverse complement strand
TCTTCGACGAGATCGACACGGGCATCGGCGGCAAGACGGCGCGCATGGTCGCCGAGCGCATCGCCATGGTCGCGCTGCACCGCCAGGTGCTCTGCATCACGCATCTGCCGCAGATCGCCTGCATGGCGGACGAGCACCTCTACATCCACAAGGAAACGGCAGAGGGGCGCACGCTGACGGAGGTGCAGCTTCTCTCCGAGGGCGAGCGCATCAACGAGATCGCCCGTATGGCGTCGGGCAGCGACATCACCGCCGCCGCGCTTGACAACGCGCGGGAAATGGTGGATAATGCTAGAATCAAACGGGCTGAAATCAGCCGAAACTTCTCGAAATAAAGGGGAAACTATGTACGAAGACCTGTTGGAAAAGAAGCTCAGGAGCGAATCGATCTACGACGGCGTGCTGCTCCATGTCAAGCGCGACACGGTCGTGCTGCCGAACGGCAACGAAGCCGTGCGCGAGTGGGTCAGGCACCCCGGCGCCGCCGCCGTCCTGCCCGTCTTCGAGGACGGCACGGTGCTCCTCGTGCGCCAGTACCGCTATCCCGTCGACCGCGTGACGCTCGAAATCCCGGCGGGAAAGCTCGATTCACCAAGCGAGGACCCGCTCGCCTGCGCCGTGCGCGAGCTGTCGGAGGAGACGGGCTATGCGGCGGCAAGCTACGAGAAGCTCACGACGATCGGCACGACCGTCGGCTTCTCGAATGAGTATATCCATATCTATGCGGCGCGCGGCCTGCAGGCGGGCGAGCAGCACACGGACGACGACGAGTTCATCCACGTCGTCAAGATGCCGCTTGCAGAGGCTGTGCAGCGCGTCGAAAGCGGCGAAATCTTTGACGCGAAGTCCGTGACGGCGATACTCCTGACGGCGCTCGGCGAAGTGAAGAAGTGATGGGGGGCATGTTATGTTTGGCAGTGATTTGATGTGGTTTATCGCGGGCATCCCGGGCATCCTCATCGCGATGGTCGTGCATGAGTATTCCCACGCGCGCGCCGCCGTCGCCATGGGCGACATGACGCCGCGCCTCATGGGAAGGCTCACGCTCAATCCCAAGGCGCACATCGACCCCATCGGCCTTCTGACGCTGTTCCTCGTGCATTTCGGCTGGGCGAAGCCCGTGATGATCAATCCGCGGAACTTCCGCGACATGCGAAAGGGCGAGGTGCTCGTGGCGCTGGCGGGGCCGGCGTCCAATATCGTCGTGGCGTTTCTTGCCATCCTTTTTTTTGCCGTCTACGCGCGCCTCGGTCTGCCCGTATCGCAGGGCTTTCACATGGTCATAGAGCTCATCGCGCTGATCAACGTCAACTTCGCCGTCTTCAACATGATCCCGCTGCCGCCGCTGGACGGCTCGCGCGTGCTCCTGGCATTTTTGCCGGGGCGCTGGGCGTATGAGCTCATGCGCCTCGAACGCTACACGTTCATCATCCTGATCCTGCTCATCATGGTCGGCCCCTTCACGCGCATCCTCGGTGCCGTCTGCTGGGCGGTTTACTCGACGCTCGCCTCGATCGTTCTGCTGCTCGTCTGATTCATGGATAAATATACGGTAAGGCTGCAGGCGTTCGAAGGGCCGATGGATCTTCTCATGCACCTCATTGAGAAGAACAAGATCGATATCTACGACATCCCGATGGCGGTCTTGACGGAGCAGTACATGGAATACCTCGGGCAGATGCAGGAGTTCGACATCGAGGTCGCAAGCGAGTTCATCGTCATGGCGGCGACGCTCCTGCAGATCAAGTCGCGCCTGATGCTGCCGAAGCCGCCGAAGGAAAAGGAGCAGGAGGAAGAGGCGGATCCGCGGCGCGAGCTCGTGGAGCGCATCCTGGAATACCGGCGCTTTCGCCGCGTCAGCGCGGAGCTCGACGGTCTCGCCGAGCTGCAGCAGAGGGTCTTTTCGAGAAAGCCTCTGCCGCTGCCCGCGCACCGCCTGCCGCCCGAGAACATGTCCGTCACTCTCCTGATCGACGCCTTCCGCATCGCCATGGAGGTGCGCGAGGAAATCACGATACCGAAGGCGCTCGTGGCACCCGACGCCTACAGCATACAGGGCAAGATGGAGGACATCCTCATGCTCCTCGACAAGGGCGGCGGGCAGGTGCCGTTTGCCGCCACGTTCCAATCGGGCACGCGCGCGGAGCTCATCGTTTCCTTCCTCGCGCTGCTGGAGCTCATCAAGCTCCGTTCCGTCGTGATCCGGCAGGGCGATCTTTTCGGCGATATTCTTGTTTGTCTAAGGACGAGTGATCACTGATGTTCATGGAAGAAATGCAGGCGCCCCTGGAGGCGCTGCTTTTTGCGCGCGGCGAGCCCGTGACGGCGGCGCAGCTCAGGGAGATCCTGCAGGTCGACGAGGAGAGCCTGACGGAGCTTCTGGCGCTTTATGAAAAGACGCTGGCAGAGCGCGGCAGCGGCATTATGCTGCACCGCGTCGCCGGCGGCTTCCAGCTCGTCACGCGCCCCGAGCTTCACACCTATGTGCAGAAGCTCACGGAGGTGCAGGACAGGAAGCTCTCTACGCCGGCTCTCGAAACGCTCTCCATCGTCGCCTTCAAGCAGCCGATCACGAAGCAGGAGGTCGAGCACATCCGCGGCGTGCGCGTCGAGCGCGCGCTGCAGCGGCTCCTGGAGATGGAGCTCATCGAGGAGGTCGGCAGGAAGCCCGTGATCGGGCGGCCGATCCTCTACGGCACGACGGATGTCTTCCTCAAATGCTTCGGGCTCAACGCACTCAGCGATCTGCCCGATTTGCCGGCTTTGGAAGAAGTGATGCAGGAAGGCGATGTGCAGATTGAACTGATCGCTGCCGACGAAGCAGCGCAGGGGCAAGAGCTGACGGAAGCTGCGGCAGAAGAGATGACGACAGACACGTCAGAAGAGGCGGAAAACACGGAACCGCTTACATTCGGAGGAAAAAAGTGATTGAATTACTGGCGCCCGCGGGAAGCAGGGAGGCGCTCACTGCCGCTGTGGAGAGCGGCGCGAACGCCGTCTATCTGGCAGGCAATATGTTCGGCGCGCGCGCCTATGCGGACAATTTCGACGAAGAAGGGCTGCGGGAAGCCATCGCCTTCGCGCACAGCCGCGATGTGCGCGTGCATGTGACGGTCAACACGATCGTGCGCGACGAGGAGCTCGCGGCGCTTTCGCGCTATTTGCGCTTCCTCTATGAAGCGGGCGCCGATGCTGCGCTCGTGCAGGATCTCGGCGCCTATCGACTCGCGCGCAAGGCGGCGCCCGATCTGCCGCTGCACGCGAGCACGCAGATGACCGTGCATAACCTCGAAGGTGTGCTCGCGCTTGAGGCGATGGGCTTCGAGCGCGTCGTGCTCTCGCGCGAGCTTTCCCTCGATGATATACGCTACATCACGGCGCACAGCCGCGTGGAGATCGAGACGTTCGTGCACGGGGCGCTCTGCGTCTGTTACTCGGGTCAGTGTCTGATGAGCAGCATGATCGGCGGCAGGAGCGGCAACCGCGGGCGCTGCGCGCAGCCGTGCCGCCTGCCCTACACGCTTGTCGACGAAACGGGTGCCGAGGTCAGGGCGACGGGGGCGGGGCAGTTTCTGCTCTCGCCCAAGGATCTGAAGACCATCGAGCTCTTGCCCGAGCTTCTGGCGAGCGGCATCACCTCGTTGAAGATCGAAGGGCGCATGAAGCGCCCCGAGTACGTCGCCGTCGTCGTCGACGCTTACCGCCGCGCCATCGACGCCATCGAGCGCGGCGAGGAGCCGCCGACTGCCGCAGACGACGAGAAGGCGCTCGCACAGATCTTCAACCGCGACTTCACGACCGCCTATCTCAAGGGGCGTCCGGGGCGCGCGATGATGAGCGATCTGCGCCCGAACAACCGCGGCCTGCTCGTCGGGCGCGTCCTCGCGAACGACAGGGCGGCAGGGCGCGTGACGCTGAAGCTCTCGGGCGATCTCGCCGAGGGCGATCAGCTGGACTTCTGGGTCAAGGTCGGCGGCAGGAAAGCGGCGACGGTGACGGATTTGCGCGACAAGAAGGGGCGCGCCTGTCCGCAGGCGCAGGCGGGAGCGGAGGTCACGCTGCCGCTCGAGGCGCCCGTGAAGCCGCACGACCGCGTGTTCAAGGTCTTCGACGCGCGCCTCATGGAGAAGGCGCGCGGCTTCTTCCGCACGGGGGCGCCCTTGCGCCGCGTGCCCGTCTGCGCGCATGTTCGCGTGCGCCTCGGCGAGCCGCTTTCGATCTCGCTGCGCGACCGGGACGGCTTCACGGCGCAGGCGGCGACGGAGTTCCTCGCCGAGCGCGCGAAGAAGCGTCCCCTGGAGGCGGCGACGATTGAAAAGCAGCTGCAGCGCATCGGCACGACGATCTTCTCACTGGAAGACATAAGCATGGAGCTGGCGCCCGACGTGATGGTTCCCGTCAGCGAGATCAACGAGGCGAGGCGCAGGGCGTTCGCGCTTTTGGAAGAAAAGCGTCTGGCGCGCTACCGCCGCGCCGCTCTGCCCGCCTTCCGCTACGAGGAGATGCGCGCGCACACAAAGCAGCGCGGCGAGGTGCGCATCGTGGCGGCGGCAGACACGCTCGCAGCGGTGCGAGAAGCCCTGCGCGCGGGCGCCGACGAGATCCTCTTTGGCGGTGACTCCTACCATCATCGCACTATTTCGCTGCGAGACTACGAGGAGGCGGCGCAGCTTGCGCGCGCTGCGGGGCGCGCCATCGTCTTCAACACGCCGCGCCTCGTCCTGCGCCGCGACATGGCGGCATGGCGAAAGCTCGCCGAGGGCTTCGTGCGCCTCTCGCCAGACGCCGTCAGCGTCCACAACTTCGGCACGCTCGCCGTCGCGCGCGAGGTGGTGCTGCCCTTCCATGCCGACGCGTCGCTTCCCGTCCTCAACCACTGGGCGCTCGCCGGGCTGCGAGAGCTCGGCGCCCGCCGCGCCGTGCTCTCGCCCGAGCTTACATTGGAGCAGGCGACAGAGCTTGCGGCGCGCGCCCCTTTTCCCGTCGAGTGTCTCGTCGAGGGCAGGCTTGAGCTCATGGTGTCCGAATACTGCACTTTGGGCAGCTTCCTCGGCGACCTCGCCTCGGGATCCTGTTCCATGCCGTGCTGCAAGGGAAAGAAGCGCTACGCGCTTCTGGACAGGAAGGGCATGAGTTTCCCGCTCGTCTTCGACCAGTCGTGTCACATGCACGTTCTGAACAGCAAGCGCCTGACGATGTTGCTTCATGCGATGGAGTTCGCGCCGCGCGGCATATCGTACCTGCGCATTGACGGGCGCTTCATGGAAGCGGCGGAGCTCGGGCGAAGCGTGCGCCTCTACAAGGAATGGAGCCGCTTTTCGGGCACGCTGCTCAAGGAGCAGGAGGACTATCTGAAGGAGCTCGAAGGCGAGGATACGACGCGCGGGCACTACTTCCGCGGCGTGCAGTAAAAGATAGAAAGGTTTTTTATGGAAAAGGAAACACTCGACACGCTTGAGTATGATAAGATACGCGCCATGCTTGAAGCGAAGGCGGGCTCCGTCCTGGGCAAGGAGAAGGCGCGCGCCGTTCTGCCCGCAAGTGATTTTGACGAGGTGGCGGAACGCCTCGCTGAGACGGAGGAGGCGGTGCGCCTCGCGGCTTTCTCCTCGCCGCCCATGGGCGGCATCTTCGACATCCGCGAGGCGCTGGGCAAGGCGGAGCGCGGCGCCGTGCTCGACCTCGGCGAGTTCACCGATCTTTTGAGCACGATGCGCGCCATGCGCGCCGTCAAGCAGTTCTTCAAGGGAGCAGAGATCGACGTGCCGCTCCTCAAGGAGCAGGCGAGGCGCATCGAGATTCTCGGACAGCTTGAGCGCCGCCTGGAAAACAGCGTCGACGAGCACGGCAGCCTGCGCGACGACGCGAGCGTCGAGCTTTCGCGCATACGGCGCGAGCTGCGAGCGGGCAATCGCCGGGCGAAGGAGCAGATGGAAGCCATCTTGCACCGCACGGAGTATCAGAAGTTTTTTCAGGACGCCATCATCACGCAGCGCGCGGAGCGCAACGTCATCCCAATCAAGCAGGAGTATCGCCAGAGCTTCCCGGGCATCGTCCACGACCAGTCGGCGAGCGGCGCGACGCTC
>CAMURM010000113.1 GCA_947097535.1 uncultured Selenomonas sp. | reverse complement strand
CGATAGATACAGCGCATCTGCGTAAATCTGGGCGACTTCATTTTATCAGCGTTTCTTTAAGAAATGCCTGTCGGCACCCTCATGCGTTTCTGAGCTTTTCGATATAGGCAGCGATGAAATTTTCCAGCGGCTCATTCCCCTGTACCGCACCTTTGACAGCATGATTGGAATAATTGCGCTCATTGCGTATATTAAAATAGCCGTGCAAGAATTCTATCGCTTCCTTCACAGGCTTCGTCGTATACATCACCGAATCGCCGTGTCTGCCTGCGAACATTGCGCAATACTGTGTTTTACGCTTTTCCCACTGTGCCTTTCTTGTGGCTTCAAAATCGCTTTGTGCCCAAGTATTCGCCTCGTACTTTTCCGCGTCTTTCACATCTATGGAAAAAAGCGCGAACAAATCTTTTTCCGGCAACCCGCTGAGCCTATGGGGAAGCGCTTCATAGAAGAAGGGATTTTTCTCACTCCTGGGCAGACTGCGAATCGCTTTTTTCAGCATCGGGCATTTCTTATCAAAATCATGGATACGCAATCGTATATCTTGACGTAAATCGAACTTGCGGCGCTTCACGTAATCACGATCGTACTCCGTGGAAAAAGCGATGAGCCTGGGGCGTGTTTCCTTCGGTAACTCCTTGATCCTTTCCCAATCCTTCTGCTGCAGGATACGGCGCACCATCTTCGCAAGATCTCCATAGGGGAAGGCTTCCGGCACCGGATTCTTTTCCCCTTTTTTCTTTTCCGTGCCATAGACATTGATGAACTGCTGCTGCCAGCCTTGGAATACCGACTCACCCTTTTTGCGGCACTGGCGAATCACCTCGATATTTTCCGTATAGCAGATCTTCTTCTCCACGAGGATTTCCGGGATCCACTCCGTGCAAAGTGTCATTGCCTGCTGCAGGAACTTCTTCTGCACGCACCAGGCGATGATGTCGAGGCGGCGCTCGGATTTCGCACTCGACGTGTTCTTGATGACGGAGCCGTATTCTTTCTCGATGACGCCGATGATGTGTGCGAACATCTCTTCCTCGACGGAGGTAGGTGCAGACTCGCGAAAGGCGCGAATTTTCTCGGCGAGCGCTTTCATCTCCTCTTCGATGACGCTCGTGCGGCAGATGCGTATGGCATCAGAGAAGCGCCGCATGGCGGCGAAAAGCACGGAGAAATCCTCGCTATGGCGCGGACTGCGTGCAAAATATTCTTCCAGCGCCTGTACGCTGCCGTACTTCTGGAACTCATCCGCACCGGCGGCGAGGTCGAACATGCGGTGGATGTCGTCCGTCAGATGAATGCGGCTGATGCCATCTTTGACCAAATCCGAATATACGACATGCCCCATGCGGATTCCCATATACTTTGACAGCTGCATGACGACGAGCAGCATCATCGCCGCGTAGCGAAAGCCGCCCGTCATATCGGCATGGAGGACGACCGCCGCCGCAGGATTCTCTCGGCGCACATGATCGGCAAAGGCGCGCACGTGCGCTGCAATCGCGGCAATGCTGCGCATGGAGTCCTCGATGCCCATGTCTTCCGCATAAGGACGGTCCTCAAAGACTTCGGCAAGCGACGGATACTTTCTCGCCGTTTGCTTCTTCAGAAAGTCGACAGCGGACATTTTCTCGCAGCCGTAGAATACCATCCAATCTTGCCAATCCTTCGTGGATCTTGTCGCCTCTTCCCGCGCTTTCTCCGTCTCGATCAGGATGATCTTCGCAAGGCCGCCTTCATTTGCCAGCAGCTCCTGTAGCTGGCAGATGGCAGCCTCATTCGTTTGAAGGCAGGTAAACTCCTGCTTGTCATCGACACTGTGATAGTTGATGTTCGACGGGGTATACGCCACCTGGCTCACAAAAGCCACCATGATATGAACTGTGTTCGTCATCTTTTCCCTCTCCATCGATAAGAGCGGTGCTCTTCAGCTCTTCACCAGTGCCGCATACTTCGCGCGCTCATCAGCAGGGATCTGCAGCACATCCGGGGTATATTCGTCCTTATTATACTATACGCTGCCCCCGCATGGGGTACTATTTCTAAAATAGTTCTTCTTTTCCGGCAGGAATTTTTCCCAATTACGCGAATATTAAAATTTGAAAACATTTTACAGAAACCCCAAGAGGTCAAGCCCAAAGGGCGCAGACCGATTGGCCAGGTTTCTGTAAGGGCGGCGCACAATGTCCACAAAGTGGACGTTTGTGCGTATAGCTTTTGCAAAGGAGGTTTTTTGATGGAGCTGAAAGCAATACTTTTTGACACACGCTCGATTCAGAAGTACATCTTTTCCAGCAGTCGGCTCAAGATGCATATCGGTGCGTCTTATCTCGTCGACCGCGTCTTCGATGACGTACTGCTGCCCGTCGTTCGCGATGTCTGCGGTCAGGCGGAAATCGACGATGTGACCTGGCGCGAGGCGCCCTCTCCCGACTGGAGCGAGATGCCGCAGAAGACGCGCGTCGGCTACATCGGCGGAGGCAACGCGCTCATCCTGCTGCGTCCCGATGCGGGCGACGCTGCCGCAGAGATCGTGCGGCGCTTCTCAAAGGCGCTTCTCGTGCGCTGCCCGGGGCTGCAGACGGGCGCCGCGATCGGCATGGTGGAGCTCGAAGCCGACGGCAGCTGGCCTTCGGCGGAAAAGAGCCGCACCTCGCTCGTGCTGAAGCTCAAGGCGCAGCAGAACACCGTATTCCCGCAGACGACGATTCCCTACACGGGGCTGACGCTCACCGCCGACTGCACGAATGAAGCAGCAGACGCTTACGATGAAAGAAAGATGCGCTACATCTCGCAGGGTGAGGCCGCGAAGCTGCGCGCTGCGACGACGACGGGGAAGCCCGCGCCTGCCGAGAAGGCGCTGCGCGAAAAGCTTCGGAGCGTGCTCTCGGACGAAGAAGAGGCGCGCTTCATGGAAAAAGCCCTTTTTCCGAACGAATTGGACAAGCTCGGGCAGAAAGAGACAGAAAATTACATCGCTGTCGTTCACATCGACGGCAACAACATGGGGCGCAAGTTCGCCGATCTTACGACGCTCTCCGCCTATAAGAACAAGTCGAAGGAGATTCGCACGGCGACGATCCGCGCCTTTGCCGAGCTCGTCCTTTCCATGGAAGAGGCGGGGGCGTACCCCTTCCTCGCGCAGCGGCGCGACGGCGAGGACAAGCTCTATCTACCCGTGCGCCCGCTGATCCTCGGCGGCGACGACATGACCTTTGTCTGCGCAGCGAAGGTCGCTTTTGACTGCACGGAATTCATCATGAAGTCGCTCATGGTAAAGGGCATTGACACTTGCGCGGGTGTGGCGATCCTGCCGACGGCGTATCCGTTCTTCCGCGGCTACGAGATTGCCGAGCAGCTTTGTGATTCTGCCAAGGGGCGCATGCGAAAGCTCGCGAACGAGCGCGAGGGGCTGCGAGAGGAGGCAAGCTGCTGGCTCGATTTCCTGCGGCTGCACGGCGAGCAGGCGCCTACCCTGGCGCAGATCCGTCGCCAGGAGTACCGCGGCGCTCTCGGCAGTCTGCACTTCGGCCCTTACCGCATCGACGGTGACGGCAGCGCCCACTACGCGTTTAAGAAGCTGCGTGCACTCGCCGAAGGGCTGCGCGAGAATCTGCCGAGCGGCAAGCTCAAGGATCTGCGCGCCGTCCTGCAGCACGGGGAGCACGAGGCGAAGCAGTATCTTGAGCAGATCCGTCACGACGGCTATCGGCTGCCGCAGCCTGCAGGCTGGGAGGAGTACGCTGCACATCTTTGGCAGGAACGCAGCGGCGTCATGCGCACGCCGTTCGTCGAAGCGATCGAGATGCTTGAATTCCTGCCGCCGAAAAAGGTCGGAAGTGAAGGAAAGGAGGAGGCATGATGGCTCAGTATACATTGCGCATCGAAGCGCTCTCGCCGCTCGCCCTCACCTCGGGCAAGGCGGACGTGACGCTCGATTCCGAGATCGTGCACGACAAGTACGGCATCCCTCTTTTCCCTGCAAAACGGCTCCGCGGGCTTCTTTATGAGAGCGCCGTCGAGGTCGCGGAAATGGCGCAGCTCTCAGGCAGGGATTTCCTCACGCGCGAGACGGTCGCGGAGCTTTTCCGCCGCAGCGAAGCGCAAGATTCCTCCGTACGGCTCTCGCTGCACGACCTCCATCCCGAAGGCTACAAAGAACTTAGCGACGATCTGGCGTATCTCATGGCGCGTTACGAAGGGACGCTCGCCCCTGAGGACATCCTCGCAGAGTATACCGCCGTGCGCTTCCAGACGGAGATCGATAAGGAGACGGGCACGGCGCGCGACAACTCCCTGCACAACATGCAGGTCGCGCTCGCTGACGATCTCATCTTTTGCGGCGAACTCACGCTCACGGGCGGCGAGGCACGCCATGCCGAGGCGCTTGCGCTCGCCTGCGCTAATCTTCGCTCTGCCGGACTCAAGCGCAACCGCGGCTTCGGCAAGATTCGCTGCACGCTTTCGGGCGAGGAGGAGCTTTTGCGCGCGGCACTCGGAAAGGACGTGAGCTGATTGAAAGAGATGCAGAAAATTTCCGTGACGATCGAAGCACTTTCTCCGCTCGTCCTCACGGCGGGCAGCCAGGGCGCCATCCTGACGGAGACGGGCGACGCCGTCAGCGGCTCCGTCGTGCGCGGCGCACTCGCCTCTCGCTTCATCGAAATGCAGGGGCTGGGCAGGTCTGCCCACGAATCCGAGGACTTCCGCCGGCTTTTTGCGGGCGCGCTGAAATTCACGGCGGCGTATCCGGCGAAAGGTGCGGAGCGCGCCATGCGTCTGCCGCTTTCGCTGCAGAAGGACAAGCTCTCCGCCGACCTTGCCGACCTGTCGCAGACGGAAGGCAAGTCGCTCAAGGGCTACAAATCGCTCAAAGGCTGCGGCTTTGTGCGCGGTGACAAGATCGAGCGCATAGAGACAGCGAAGAACATCGCGCTCCACATCAGCCGCAGCGAGGATGCGGAGCGCCTTGCCGGCAAGAGCACGGAAGGCGGCGTCTACAGCTACGAGTCGCTTCTCGCGGGGCAGGCGTTTCGCGGCGAGATCGTCGGCGAAGCACAGAACCTCGCGGCGCTTCTCGCGGCGCTCGCCGCAGAGGAGGGCACCTTCCTAGCCTGCATCGGCAAGTCGCGCGCCACGCAGTACGGTCTGTGCCGCATCACGCTCGAAAAGCCCGAGCCGCTCGCCGCTCCGCCCGCCGAAATCGGGGACACGCTGCGCCTGCGCCTCGACGCGCCGCTTCTCTCTCTCAGCTCCTTTGCGCGGAATGCGCGCGAGGTGCTGGAAGAAGAGTTTCTCGCGCCGCTCAAGGAAAATGCTGCATCCGAGGACTTCTCCCTCGGGCGCATCTTCGCCGCGTCGGCCGCCGTTTCGAGCTTCGTCGGCGTTTGGAGTATGCGTCGCCCGACCGCTTACGGCCTTGCCGCAGGCTCCCTCTTCGAGCTCAAGAAGGCCTCGCCCTGGAGCGTCGAGGACGTCGCGGCGCTCGGGACGCTTCTCGCTGAGGGCGCAGGAGCACGCACGGAGGAAGGCTTCGGCAGACTGTGCCTCTGGACGGTAGAAAAACCGACGCTCTTCGAGACAAAGGGCAAGGAGGTCGCGCGCCGCTCAATCAAGAGCGCCAAGGCGCGCGCCCTCGTCAGCGCCGTCCTGCGCCGCCGCATCGCTCAGCGCGTGCGCCTCGAAGCCTGCAAGGATGCAGAGAGGCTTTCCGGGCGGCTCGCCGGCATGACGCATGCCTTCTCACGCCTTGAGGCAATGCTCGGTGCGCGAGAAGATCTCGCGGGCGCCGCCGAGCGTTTCTGCAGGAAGTTCTCCGCCGAGGTGGGCGATAAGCGCACGCCGCTCGCGCGCCATCTCGAAGGCGTGAAGCTCGGCGGTGCAGAGCTTCGCGACATCCTCTGCGGTGAGCGCCCCGAGCTTTTGCCCTACGCCTCGCTCAACCTTTCGGCGGAAGTGCCGCGAGAGCTTGCTGAGGATGTCGGCTTCACGCAGGTGCGCCCGGCAGACAGCGGGGAGATTTTCTACGATTATTGGCTCTGGTTTTTCCGCCACGCGCGAAAGAGAGCCGTGCAGCAGCGAAAGGAGGCGGCTGACTGAT
>CAMURM010000112.1 GCA_947097535.1 uncultured Selenomonas sp. | reverse complement strand
TCGACCGTCGTTTCCTTGCCGTCCTTGCTGTGCATGAGGACGATGGCGCCGCGATCCTTGGGGCGGGCGGCGACGGTGTAGCTGATGGAGCCGAGGATATGCTGCACGCTGATGTTATTGCCCGCCGCATCCTCGCTGCTGACGTTCCAGTCGTGATTCACATAGCCGTTTTCCTTGAGCATGGCGCTGTAGCCGGGCGTGAACATGCTGGCGGCACCGCCCGGGGCGCGCACGAGGAGCGGGCGCACGCCGAGGATGTTGTAGATGATGTCATCGGTGTGGACGATCTCTTCGAGAAAGTTTTCCTTGTTCGGGTAAAGGATGTCGTAGCGATGGCTGTAGCTGTGGTTGCCGATGGCGTGGCCTTCGGCGAAGATGCGCCTGAGGACGTCGGGGTGCGCCTCCGCCATGCTGCCGACGACGTAGAAGGTCGCGTGGATGCCGTGCTCCTTGAGGATGTCGAGGATGGCAGGCGTGTTCTTCGCGTCGGGGCCGTCGTCGAAGGTCAGGTAGGCGACGTTCGGCATCGTGTAGGGAACGAGGTCGGGCATCTCGGTGGGCAGTCCCTTCTCGCGGCGCTCGGCGAGCGTGTAGATGTCGTAGACGGGCGTCTGCGCGTCGGTGATCTGGAGGTTGCTGAAGTCGTCGGCGACGACGATGTAGTTGCCGCTCGGCGGTGTTTTTTTGTCGGGAGCGGCGGGCGGCGCCTCGCTTTCCTGTGCGGCTGTCTCTGTCTGCGCTGCCTGCGGGGCGGCGGTATCGTCCGCGTGGAGCTCGCTCCAGGCGATGCGCCAGGCGCCGATGCAGGCGAGCATGACGCAGGCGATGAGCACGAACATTTTTGCATGGCGGCCCTGCAGGAAGCTCTTTTCGCTTGCAGAGTCCTTCGTTGGATCTTCCGGGTTCTTATTCAAGGGGGTCATCCTTTCCGTTGCTTCGTATGCTGTAGATTTCAGCAGAGGTGTTCGAGCTCTTCGAGCAGGCGCGCCATCTCTTCGTCCGTGCCGATGGTGATGCGCAGGTATTCGTCGATGCGCGGCTTCTTGAAGTAGCGCACATAGATGCCGCGCTCGCACAGGGCTTCGAAGAGCTTTTGCGCCGAGACGCCGGGCTTTTTCGCAAAGAGGAAGTTCGTCCTCGACTCCGTGACGGTAAAGCCGAGACGGCGAAGAGCCGCCTTCGTTTTCTCGCGTGTCTTGACGATCTTTGCGAGCGTTTCCCGGAAGTAGGCGGCGTCCTCGATGGCTGCTTTGCCCACAGCGAGAGAGAGCGTCGTCATCGTGTAGGAGTTGATCGACGCCTTGACATCCTCCATGGCTCGGATGAGGCGCGGCGAGGCGAAGGCGTAGCCGATGCGCATGCCCGCGAGCGCGCGTGACTTCGACATCGTGCGCACGACGACGAGGTTTTCGTACTTCTTGAGGAGCGGCAGCGCCGTCGCCGCTCCGAAGTCGACGTAGGCTTCGTCGACGATGACGGCGGAGTCGGGGTTCGACGAAAGGATTTCTTCGACGCCTGCCGGGGGAAGCGCGATGCCTGTCGGCGCGTTGGGATTCGCGAAGATGATGCCGCCGTTTTCGCGCGCGTAGTCTTCGGGGCGCAGCGTGAAATCGTCGGCGAGCGGCACGGTCTCGTAGGGGATGTCATAAAGCTTTGCCCAGACGTCGTAGAAGGAATAGGTGATGTCGGGGAAGAGCACGGGCTTTTTCCCCGCGAAGAACGTGAGGAAGGCGAGTGCGAGCACGTCGTCGGAGCCGACGCCGACGAACACTTCGCTCGCGTCTGTCTCATAATGCGCGGCGAGCGCTTCCTTCAGGGTATGGCAGTCGGGCTCGGGGTAGAGGCGCAGACGATCGGTGCTGCAGGCGGCGATCGCGGCGGCGACGCGCGGCGAGGGCGCGTAGGGGCATTCGTTCGTGTTCAGCTTGATGACCTCGCCCGCGGGCTGCTCGCCGGGGACGTAGGGGGTGACGCGGCGGATGTTATCGTACAGGCTCATGGCTTTCCCTCTTTTTGAATAGATGAAGATAAAGTTGAAGTGTTGTATAACTCCTATTCTACGTCCTTTTCGTCCGAAGGGCAAGGGGGCGGCAGGAAAGCGGCGGCTTTTGCCGAAATTTTCTTTTAGGAAGTTTGTACGAGCATAGGCGCAGAGAAGGGGGAGGTTTCCATGACGGAAGAGGCAAGGGATGGCGAACGGGCGCGTATCGAGCGCACGATCGCGGCGTTTCGCCGCAATCGCTACGACGTATCGCTGTTTCCGACGAAGGAGGAAGCGGCGGCCTATCTCGTGCGCGAGATCGAGGGCAGGCGTGTGGGCTTCGGAGACTCGGAGACGCTGCGCGCGCTCAAGCTCTATGAAAAACTTATCGCGAAGAATGAAGTCATCGATCCTGCAAGGAGCGGTCACGCCGGCGGCCTCGCTGCCTTTCTGGCGGCGGGCAAAGAGGCGCTGATGACCGATATTTTCGTGCTCTCGGCGAACGCGATCACGGAGGCGGGGCAGATCGTCAACATGGACGGCGCGGGCAACCGCATCGCAGGCTCGCTCTTCGGGCACGAAAAGACGTACTTCGTCTGCGGCACGAACAAGCTCGTCAAGGATGTCGAGGCAGCGATCGAGCGCATCCGCGCCATCGCCGCGCCCAAGAACGCCGCGCGCAAGAAAAAGCGCACGCCCTGCGCGGCAAAGGGCGACAAGTGCTACGACTGTACGAGTCCCGAGCGCATTTGCAACGCGCTGACGATCCACTACAAGAAGATGAGCTACCGCCCGATGGAGCTCGTGCTGATTGAGGAGTGTTTGGGGCTGTAGGAGTGGAATATTATAGCATAAAATGGAATAGAGAGAGCTTGCTCATATGATACTATATATGATATTATGAAGAAGGCGGATGGTAGCGGTGTCTACGTTGGAAAAGAAGCTTCTTGCTTTGGCAAAGGGTAAGGAATTGCCGTGGAATAAGATTGCTGCGTTATTAACAGCGTATGGTGTTTTGGTGCAGCCGCCTCGTGGCGGGGGCAGTCATTACAAACTGCTCTATCCTGGTCATGCTACGATCATTGTTCCCGTTCATAATGGAAAGGTGAAACGTATCTATGCACGTAAGATTGCCGCATTACTTGCAGATCTTGCTCAGTGAGGTGTCGGTTATGGAAAAGGATATAAATTATTATATGGGATTGAACTATCCTGTAGAAATTGAAAGAATCGAGGAAGATGAAGGCGGCGGTTTTTTTGCTTCGATTCCGCTTTTGTCCGGCTGTATGACGGATGGAGAGACATTGGAGGAAGCTTATAATAACATTGCATCTGCTAAAAAAGAATGGCTGCTGAGCATGTTGGAGCGGGACATGAGTATACCGGAGCCGGCTATGCAGGAAGACTTCAGTGGTAAGTTCCTCGTACGGCTGCCGAAATCGCTGCATAGAACCTTGGTGCAGCTGTCGAAAAAAGAAGGGGTCAGTCTCAATCAGTATGTTGCAAGTGCGCTGGCATATAGTGCGGGGCAGAAGACTTTGTGAAAGCGCTGCCATAATACGAAAGAAGCCTCCTGTTTCGCCAGGGCGATGCAGGAGGCTTCTTTCGTATGGGAAATTTCGCTTGTCGACGCATTTACCGAGGGAAGCAGGCTAGTCGAGGTATGTGAGCTTCGCCTTGATGATGCGCAGGACGGAGGCGTTGAGGCGCTCTTCGGAGATTTCGCCGCTTCGCACAGCCTTCAGGATGCCGTTGTAGACGGCGGTCTCGTGCGCGTAGTCGTGGCAGACGAGAACGAGGTCGGCACCTGCGAGGATCGCTTCGGCGCCTGCGCGGTCGAAGCCGTAGTGGCGTGAGATCGCGCCCATCTCAAGGTCGTCGGTCACGATGACGCCGTCGTAGGCGAGCTCTTCACGGAGAAGCCCCTGCAGAATGGCGGGCGAAAGGCTCGCGGGGCGCCGGGCATCGAGCGCGGGGTACATCGTATGCGTCGCCATGACGAACCAGCCTTGCGCGTCGTTTGCGCCTTTGGCGTCATTTCTCTTTGCGATCATCTCGCGAAATGGTACGAGGTCGCTCTGCCAGAGGGCGGTGCGGTCGGCTTGCACGATGACGCTGTCTTCATGCGTGTCGCTCTCGCCGCGCCCGAGCCCGGGAAAGTGCTTGAGCGTCGCGAGAAGCCCGGCATCGGCGTGGCCTTCGAGCGCGGCGGCGACGAAGCGCGTCACGGTGGGCGCGTCATCGGCATAGGAGCGTCCGTCGGTCGCTCCGAGGTCGGCGACGGGTGCGAAGTTCAGATTGAATCCCATCGCCTTGAGGCCGCGCGCCGTGTCGAAAGCATAGCGCCGTGCTTCTGTCTCGTCGCCTGTGCGGCCGATTTCCTCTGCGGCGGGCGGCGGCGGAAAGGCGTCCTTCATGCGCGCGACGGCGCCGCCCTCCTCGTCGATGGCGAGGAAGAGCGGCAGCCCCGCGTCGGCGGCATTTTTTTGCAGGGAGGCGTTTAGCGCGCGCACCTGCTCCTGACTCTTCATATTGCGGTCAAAGAGTATGACGCCGCCGATGTGATACTCTGTGAGCATGAAGCGGCTGTCCGCGTCGAGCTCCGTGCCTTGTATGCCGATCATCACGAGCTGCCCGACCTTTTCGGCATCGCTCATCTTCTGCACGATCGCCGCCGCCCTTTCGTCGGGCGAGAGATTTTGCTGCGCGCGGCTCGTCTCAGAAGCTGTCGACGCGGCATCATCCGCACGCGCAAAGCAGCCTGTGAGGAGGAAGCTGACGCAGAAAAGCATCAGGCTCCAGAGCGCGAGAGGAAGCCGCGCTCGCGTCAATTTGCACATGGTGGATTCGCCCCTTTGTGGTGCTTAAAGCAGTGACAGATATTTGCTGCGCGCCATGGCATCGATGCCGAGCAGATCCATCGCTTTCTCCGCTGAAACGCCGGCATTTTTCATCAGATTGCGTATGCTGCTGAGAAACGCGCGCTCTTCGCTGCGCGCTTCGCCACGGGCTTCGCCGCGAGCTTCGGCTTCAGCCACTTCAGCCTTGAGAATATGCTCCAAATCACTCTTGACGAGATCGTCGATCAATTTGCACATGGTGGATTCGCCCCTTTCGTTTTCCTTGAAAAATTTCGCCCGCTCGGCAAGAATCTCGTAGTGCATGTCGTCCGGGTTTTCGCAGAAAAAATCGTGCATGAGACGCCCGAGCGGCGTGTTGTCCTGGTATGCTGCATTGACGTAGATGATATGCGAGCCGTCGTCGAAGGCTGCGCCTGTTTCGGCGAAGGATTTCCGGACATGATAGAGCGGCTGGTTGCCTTTCCAGATGTCGTGCTCCGTGATGAAGATGACGTAGGTCTCGGGCAGATCCTTGAAATCCTTGCCGCGATCGAGTTCGCGTGAGTCGAGCATGCAGCTGTTGTAGCGCGCTCGTCTGGGGTTGGCGCCTGTGTCATCACGCTGCACCTCGACGTCGAAGATGCGCTCGCCGTCCGTTGCGATCGCGTCGAAGCGCACGCCACGACCGAAGAGGTTCTGCACCGACCTTTGTGTAAGGACTTCCTTGACGCGCAGTTGGGGTTTGCCGAGCACGATCTGCAGCAAGAGCTCCATGCAGGCGATGTCGCCATCGAAGCAGCTGTTGAAAAATGCGTCGTCGATCAGGCGGAATTTCCTGATGATGTCGCGATAGATTTTTTGACGTTCCGGCGTATTGAAAATCGTCATGAGGCATCTCCTTTGCAAATGACGAAACGGTACTGTCCTTGCTCCTATTCTATAAAAAATCCCTCGCCTTGGCAAGATGCCGCGCTTGCTGCGTACGCGACAAGATTTTATCGCGCTGATGTCTCTTTGTCGACAAATCACGGCACAGATTTGCGCGAATCGCAGGGATTCGGTATGCTGAGTTTTTGAAAGTAGCTTTCCTCCGATCACATAGGCATTGAATCGCGGGAATCAATGTCTTGCCAAATTCGGTGAGAGAGTATTCTGTTTTGGGAGGAACAACCGGGTAAAGAACGCGCTTGATGATGCCGTCCGCTTCCAATCCTTTTAATTGCTGACTGAGCATCTTGGGCGTCGCCTGTGGTATTTCTTTTTGCAGCTCATGATA
>CAMURM010000111.1 GCA_947097535.1 uncultured Selenomonas sp. | reverse complement strand
CTCTGACCTTCGGGTTATGAGCCCGACGAGCTACCAACTGCTCCATCCCGCGATGTTGCGCCGCTTCATACACTTGCGGCTGACAAGAAGTAATTATACTATAGGTAAAGCGCTTTGTAAAGGGCAGAAAAAGGAAAAACTGCCGATACCGGCGGCAACGGCAGCTTTTTTATCAAAATCTCATGCGATTCATTCAAAAAGATAGGCGTACCTCTCCTTGAACTCGTCCCTTTCCATATGATAGGCATTGGCGAGACCGGGATCGTCGAGATCCTCCTTTTCCATGCGCATCATGAAGCCACGCGCAATTTTGTAGTGGACGGACTCGATATTGACCTTGCGCACCTTCGTCTTGCCCGTCTCAGGATCCTTGATCTCGTCGAAGAAGAGAGGCTTCGCCTGGTTGTCCTGCAGAGTGATGAGCGCCCCCGTCTCGCCGCGCATGAGAAACTGCACGGCCTCGTAACCCAGGGAGCGCGCGTAGTCGATGTCGTAGGCGATCGGCGCGGCACAGCGAAGCTCGTAGCCGATCTCCTTGTCCACGATGGCGATCTTGATGCCGATCTTCTTGACCTCGGCGAGTACCGCCTGCTTCAGGATTTCGCCGAAGTCCAGTTCCGCGTAGCGAATGTGGCCATGTTCGTCGAGTACGAGATTGCCAAGCTTTTGGAAGTCCTCCTGCGCGATCTTCTCGATGACACCCTCGGCGATGACGGCGACGCCGTAGTTGTGCCCCGTCAAGTAGCGCTTGACAATCGACCCCGTGATGATGTCAACGACTTGCTGCAAGGGAATCGACTCCGCCGCGAACTCCTCGGGAATGATCGTCAGAGCCGCGCCTGCCGAGCGCCCCATACCGAGCGCCAAGTGTCCCGCAGTGCGTCCCATGGCGATCGTGAAGTACCAGCGGTTGTTGCTCGTGCGTGCGTCTTCCATGAGATTTTCAATCTCCTCCGTACCAAAAGCGCGCGCCGTCTCGAAACCGAACGTCGGAATGCCCTCGGGCAGCGGCAGGTCGTTGTCGATCGTCTTCGGCACATGAACGACGTTGATCGTCCTGCCGATCTGACGTGCGTAGTTCGACACCGCCATAGCGCTGTACGCCGTGTCATCGCCGCCGATCGTCACGACGTGCGTGACGCCGAGCTCCGTCAGGGTGTCGACGACTGTGCGAAGATCCGACTCTTTCTTCGTCGGGTTGTAGCGCGACATCTGCAGGATACAGCCGCCCGTCAGATGGATGCGGTTCACGCGCTCCATATCGAGGCGCACATACTTCTTTTCGCCGCGCGCCAGGCGCGAAAAACCATCGTAGATGCCGAGCACGTCCCAGCCATGGCGGTCGGCCTCGATGGTCACGGCGGAAATGACGCTGTTGATACCGGGCGCTGGCCCGCCGCCACAGATAATGGCAATGACATTCTTGATTCCGATCATGAAAAAGCCCCCTCTTCCATTTTGCGCATAAATTTTATTGCTTACTCTTGAACATACTTCTTCTATTCTGTCAAAAAGGCGATTTTCCTGCCGCAGACGGCAGCGCATCGCAAGAAAGTTCCCACGCGAAAAGCGGCGGCTCTTTCACTAAGGTCGAGCCGCCGCGCTGTTGCGCTGTATTTATCGAGGAGACAAGCTACACTCAAAAGTTCACTTTTTGGACATTTGCACCGCCCCGACGCATGCTTTTCGCTCAGCCAATCATGCTCTTGATGTCGCTCTCGACGTCCGTGATGCCGCCGATGCCGAAGGTTTCGACGAGCACATTCGCGACGTTCGGCGAGAGGAACGCCGGCAAGGTCGGTCCGAGGTGGATGTTCTTCACGCCGAGATGCAGGAGCGCGAGGAGGACGATGACCGCCTTCTGCTCATACCAGGCGATGTTGTAGACGATCGGCAGCTCGTTCACGTCGGCGAGGCCGAAGACTTCCTTGAGCTTCAGCGCGATGAGCGCCAGCGAGTACGAATCATTGCACTGCCCCGCATCGAGGACGCGCGGAATGCCGCCGATGTCGCCGAGATCGAGCTTGATGTACTTGTACTTCGCGCAGCCCGCCGTCAGGATCACCGTATCCTTCGGCAGAGCCTCAGCGAAGTCGCGGTAGTAGCTGCGCGTCTTGTGACGGCCGTCGCAGCCGCCCATGACGATGAACTTCTTGATCGCGCCCGACTTCACGGCATCGACCACCTTGTCAGCAAGCGCGAAGACCTGCTCATGCGCGAAGCCGCCGACGATCTCGCCCTGCTCCAGCTCCTTCGGCGGCGCGCACTTCTTCGCCAGTTCGATGACGGCGGAAAAGTCCTTCGTGCCGTCCTTTTCCTCGATATGCGGACAGCCGGGGAAGCCGACCGCCGCCGTCGTGAAGATGCGATCCTGATAGCTCGCCTTCGGCGGCACGATGCAGTTCGTCGTCATGAGGATCGGCCCGTTGAACGCCTCGAACTCTTCCTTCTGCTGCCACCAGGCGTTGCCGTAGTTACCCGCGAAGTGCGCGTACTTCTTGAACGCGGGATAATAATGTGCGGGCAGCATCTCGCCGTGTGTGTAGACATCGACGCCCGTGCCCTCCGTCTGATCGAGCAGCGCCTTCAAATCCTTGAGATCGTGACCCGAAATCAGAATGCCCGGATTCTTGCGAACACCGAGAGCAACCTTCGTGATCTCAGGATTGCCGTACGTCTCCGTGTTCGCCTTGTCGAGAAGCGCCATGACCGCGACGCCGTACTTGCCCGTTTCCAGCACGAGCGCCGTGAGATCGTCGCCCGAAAGACTATCATCCAAAAGCTGCGCCAGAGCCTTCTGCATGAAGGCGTCGACCGCCTCGTCGCGATAGTCGACCACATTCGCATGATGATTGTACGCCGCCATGCCCTTGAGCCCATACGTCGCAAGTTCACGCAGGCTGCGCACGTCCTCGTTCTCCGTCGCAAGGACGCCGACCTCTGACGAAGCTGCCTTCGCCCGGAAGTCGCTTCTCGCCCCCGTCCAAAGAGCCGCAGCCGGAAGCTTCGACGCATCCGCTACGTCTTCCAAAAGCTCCGCCTTCACGCGCAGCGTCTCCTCCACAGCATCGGCAATCGCTTCCTCGTCGAAATTTGCATTCGTAATCGTAATGAAGAGATTCAACGTCACGCGATCGTTGACCGCGTTGGAAACTGTCTTGCCCGCCTTGCGCAGCGCTGTCGTCACAGCCGCCAGCCCCTTCGTGACATAGATCAGCAAATCCTGCAGCCCTGCGACCTCCGGCTTCTTGCCGCAAACGCCCACCTGCGTGCAGCCTTTGCAGCCCGCCGTCTCCTGACACTGGAAGCAAAACATCTTGTTCTCCATATATATCATCCTCTCTTTGCGATACAATATGCGCACTGCCTGAGACAGTGCCGCCCGACATCTCCATCATAGCAAAGAGCTCCTCCTGCTTCGGTAACACATGTTACAAAAAAGAAAAACGTCCTCCGTTTCTTTCAACTGAGAAGCTTTCTTCCCATCTCGCATCAACCATAAATTTTTCCGCAAAAAGAAAATTTCCCCTAGCTTTTTCAAAAAAAGTCTGCTATACTAAAGCAGTCGGGGCGTGGCTCAGCTTGGTAGAGCGCTTCCTTGGGGTGGAAGAGGTCGTGGGTTCAAATCCCGTCGCTCCGACCAGCTTAGATATTTCAAGGCTTTAGGGGTTATCCGAGTGCTGTCGGATAGCTCCATTTTTTGCTATGAAAGTCCAAGAAGTCAAGCCCAACGGGAGCCGCCTCTCGAAATTAAATATTGCATTTTCCCTCCATCCATGCTAAGATACTACAGTATGATTTCCTTCAAGGGAGGTGAAACATTTGCCGAACATCAAAGCATCGATTCGCAGCGTGCGCAAGGACGAGAAGCGCCGTGCGAAGAACGCTGCAGAAAAGTCCCGCGTGCGCACGGCTTCCCGCCACGTCCTCGACGCCGTCGAAGCGGGAAACGCCGAGGAGGCGAAATCCTTCCTGAGGGATGCCTGCAAGACGATCGATCAGGCTGCTGCGAACCATGTGTTCCACAAGAACTGCGCCGCCCGCAAAAAGTCGCGCCTTGCCCGCAAGGTCAATGCCATGGCGTAACGACTTTTTCCAGCGACACGATAGAATCCCATCTCCATAGGCAATGCCTCAATGCGTTGCTTATGGAGATGGGATTTTTCTATTTGCCTAAGCCTCTACGCCATAGCTGCCTGCAGCACCGCTTCCACATGCGCCTTGCATTCGTCGTAGCTTTCTCCCGGCTTCGCCTCGTAAAGCTTTGTGCCGTCGACGAACATCGAGGGCACATAGTAGTACGACGCGGCGAAGGCGCGCGCCTTCTCACGCTCGCGCGTCTCCTCGATCCACTCGACGGGCACTTCCTCGTAGGCGGAGTACGCCTTCTCCAGCTCATCCATCGCCCGCGCCGCGTTGCGGCAGTACGGGCAACCCTCCATATACAGCACTGTGACCTTCTTCATTTTATGAACCGCCTTTCTTATTTAGGAACCACTGATAAATTCATCCCCCATCTACACGCATCTGCGCAAATCTGGGCGACTTCATTTTATCAGCGTTTCCTTAAAAACCGCTCCTGCAGATGAGTCGTCTCACCCGTGGCGTTTTTTCACATTCTATTATAGCCATTCACGGCAGATTTGCAAAAAAATCGTGACTTTTTATGAAAAATCGCAAATTTCCATCAAAATACCTAAGACAAAACATATATTTCCGCAAGGATTTTTTACACCCTTCATAGAAATAAACTGTATGTAATGAGAACTGCGCCCACGGACGCAGTCACATGGCTGCAAGGAAAAACTCGGACAGACAGCAAGGCTGAAGCACGGCGTTTTTTTTGCAGCTTTTTGTATACCGTCGACAAAGGCTGCAAAAGGCGACATGAACCTCGTGCCGCACGATCATTACAAATCCAAGCGAAGGGTAGGTGAACAGATATGATAAAAATTCTTCTCGTTGACGATCAACAGATCCTGCTCGATGGACTGGTTGAGATTTTTTCCTTCCAGTCCGACATCGAGGTCGTTGGCGCCTGCACTCTTTCAGAACTCGCGGAGGAGTCCTGCCAGAGGCTTCGCCCTGACCTCGTCCTCATGGACATCTGCATGGAAGGACGCACGAGCGGCATACAGATCTGCGAGCGACTTAAGAGGCGCTTTCCCCAGATTCGCGTCGTGCTCATGACGGGCATGCAGGAAATCGCGTTTCTCGACTGGGCGAAGACCGCAGGTGCGGACAGCTTTATCTACAAGGAATCGTCAGGCGACGATTTTGCCGACTGCATCCGCGAGACTATGGACGGTGCTCACGTCTATCCCGACGTCTTCGACTCCCCGTCCTTCGGCGTCATGGGCGCGAAGCTCACGGAACGCGAAATCGAGATCCTGCAGCTCGTCTGCCGCAATCGAAGCTATGAAGAAATCGCCCACACACTCGGCATCAAGAAGCGCACGGTGCACTTCCATGTCAGCAACATGCTGGAAAAAACCGGCTACAGGAGCCTTATCGGCCTCGCCGTCGAAGCTGCTGAGAAGGGCTATGCCAGTACCGAAGCGCGCGCTGAGAACAGTTAATCTTTTCTTCTCTACCTGTCATTTGCTACAGTACGCTGTTCTTTCTTCTCTGCTATAATATCAGGGAAGCACTGAATTTGCATCATGCGAAGGAGGCACGATCATGGGTTTGATTCAAGCAGCCATGGGCGCCGCAGGCGGCGTCATGTCCGATCAATGGAAGGAATTTTTCTACTGCGACAGCCTCGACAAGGATTCGCTCGTCGCCAAGGGGCAGAAGCGCACAAGCGCACGAGGGCGCAGCTCCAATACTTCGGGTGAAGAAAACATCATCACGAACGGCTCGATCGTCGCGGTCAACGAGGGGCAGTGCATGATCATCGTCGAGCAGGGCAAGGTCGTCGAGGTCTGCGCACAGCCCGGTGAATTTACTTACGACAGCTCGACGGAACCGACGATCTTCGGCGGCGATCTCGCAAACGATCTCAAGGCTGTGTTCCAGAACATCGGCAAGCGCTTCACCTTCGGCGGCGACGCTCCGAAGGATCAGCGCATCTACTACTTCAACACGAAGGAAATCATGGGCAACAAGTACGGGACGGCGCAGTCCATCCAGTTTGAGACCATGA
>CAMURM010000110.1 GCA_947097535.1 uncultured Selenomonas sp. | reverse complement strand
CGCCGAGCACGAAGAAGTCGAAGAAGTCGGCGATCGGCTCCGTATTGTATACGCAGGGGCCGCCGCCGATGACGAAGGGATGCGCCTCTGTGCGCTCCGCAGCATGAAGCGGTATGCACGCGAGATCGAGCATGTTGAGCGTGTTCGTGATGAGAAGCTCGTATTGCAGCGAAAAGCCGAGGAGGTCGAAGGAGGAAATCTCGCGCATGGTTTCGAGCGAAAAGAGCGGTATATGGCGGCGGCGCATCTCCTCTTCCATATCGAGCCACGGGGCATAAACACGTTCCGCCGCGACATCAGCGCGGCGGTTCAAAATCTCATAGAGAATTTTCAGCCCGAGGTTTGACATGCCGACCTCATAGACGTCCGCCATCGCGAGTGCGATGCGGCAGGCGACGGCGTCGGAGTCCTTCGGCTGCGCGTTCCATTCGCCGCCCGTGTAGCGCGCGGGCTTCTCCACAGCCTGAAGCATCTCCTGTTGCAGCTTGACCATAAATCCTCCCTTTAAGGAAGCACGGATAAGCTACGCCACCCACCTGCACACATTGGGGACTTCATTTTATCCGTGATTCCTAGAATAAAAGTTTTGTTTTTCGCATGTGAATGTTGAGCAAGATCGTGATCGCGATCATGTTCGTCGTCAAAGAGCTGACGCCGTAGCTCATCAGCGGCAGCGGGATGCCCGTGACGGGCATGATGCCCGTCGTCATGCCGACGTTGACGAGGACGTGGAAGGCGAGCATCGAGGTGATGCCGACGGCGAGCAGCCTGCCGAAGGTGTCGCTCGCGTCGCGCGCGATCTTCACGCCGCGCCACAAGACGACGAGGTAGAGAAGAAGCAGCACCGCAGCGCCGACGAAGCCGAGCTCCTCACCCACGACGGCGAAGATGAAGTCCGTGTGATTCTCGGGCAGGAAGTTCAGCTGGCTCTGCGTGCCGCCGAAAAGCCCTTTGCCGAAGATGAGCCCCGAGCCGATGGCGATCTTCGACTGGATGATATGGTAGCCCGAGCCCAGAGGATCGACGCTCGGATCGAGGAATACCTTGAGACGCATCTTCTGGTAGTCCTTGAGGATGAGCCAGAGGAGCGGCGACGCCGCCACGCCCGCCGCAAAGAACGCCGCCAGGATGCGAAGGTTCACGCCCGCGACGAACATCATGCCGAGGAGAATCGCGATGAAGACGAGCGACGTGCCGAGATCGGGCTGCTTCAAGACGAGGATGAAGGGCAGTCCCACATAGCCGACGACGGGCAGGATGTCGCTGAGGCTGTTGAGCTTGCCCACGCGGTCTTCGAGCATGGCGGCGAGCGCGATGATCATGATGATCTTCGAGAACTCCGACGGCTGCAGCGTGATGGGGCCGAGCTGGATCCAGCGCTGTGCGCCGAGCGCCGTCTGGCCGATGAGCATGACCAGGAGCAGCATGACGACATTGAAGATGTAGAGATTCCTGCCGTAGCTCTGCAGCGCCTTGTAGTCGAAGTTCATGAGGAAGATGGCGAAGAGCACGTTCAAGACGACGAAGACGGCCTGCTTCTGCACGAACCAGTAATGGTCGCCGCCCGCCGTGTTGATGTGCGTGGCGCTGCTGATGACGATGAGGCTCATGACGATGATCGTCGCCGTCGCACCGATCAAGGTGAAGTCCATGCGCCTGAGCCAACGCTTGTTCATTTTCCTTCGCGCCTCCTAGCGCCCGCTGCTCTTGGGCTTCATCCTGCTCACGGGAATGTTCGCGACGAGCGCGACGGAATCCTGATCGTTGGCGAGCGAGATCTCCATATCCTTCTGGTTGATCTCCACATAATTGGAAATGACGTGGATGATGTCGTTCTTGATCTTTTCCATGACCTCGGGCGATACGCTCAGGCGATCGTGAATCAAAACGACCTTTAGCCGGTCATGAGCGATCTCACGCGAAGACTTCCCCTGCTTGCCGAAAATCTTGAGCAATGCTTCAATCATCGCGCTTCCCCCCTCCGAAGATGGCGTTCTTGAGGCGCTGCAAAAAGCTCTCGTTCGGGGCTTCGAGGAACGGAACGTCCTCGCCGAGGATGCGCGAGACGACGTTCGCATACGCCTTGCCCGCGAACGAATTGGGGTTGTCGATGACGGGCTCGCCGCGGTTCGCCGAGTCGATGACCTTCTCATCGTCGGGCACCTGACCGATGCACGGCAGCGACAGGATGTCGTTGATCGCGTCCATGTCGAGCATCGTGCCGTCCTTGACCATCTGCGAGCGGATGCGGTTGACGACGAGCTTGATCTCCTTGCCGTCGTTCTGCAGCCTGCCGATGATCTTGTCCGCGTCGCGCACGGCGGCGATCTCGGGCATCGTGACGACGATCGCCCAATCCGCTGCGATGACCGCCGTCTGGAAGCCCTGCTCAATGCCCGCCGGGCAGTCGACGAGGATGTAGTCGAACTCCGCCTTCATCTCGGCGATGAGCTCCTTCATCTGCTCGGGCTCGATCGCCGACTTGTCCGCGACCTGCGACGTCGGCATCAGGAAGAGTGTCTCGTACTTCTTGTGACGCACGAGCGCCCTCTTGTACGTCGTGCGCTTCTGCACGACGTCGACGAGCGTGTAGACGATGCGGCGCTCAAGCCCCAGGAGAAGATCGAGGTTCCTGAGCCCCGTGTCGGTGTCGATAAGCACGACCTTCTTGCCGCGCTTCGCGAGCCCCACGCCAATATTCGCCGTGGTCGTCGTCTTGCCGACCCCGCCTTTTCCCGAGGTGATAACGATAACTTCTGCCATCGGCTGACTC
This sequence comes from uncultured Selenomonas sp., assembly GCA_947097535.1. Classification (GTDB taxonomy): domain Bacteria; phylum Bacillota; class Negativicutes; order Selenomonadales; family Selenomonadaceae; genus Selenomonas. The sequence continues at coordinate 3,384 of CAMURM010000110.1, read as the reverse complement.
CTACCTTTCTATCGGTTCAATAACGATTTGACCATCCTTCACGAGCGCCCTCTCCGCAAGCTCGGGCTTCTCATACTGCTCGGGCGACTGCGCGATGACGTCGGCGATGCGGATCTGTACGGGCATCAGATGATCGGCGATGATGCACGCCGAGCGGTCGCCGTACGCGCCCGCGTGGACGATGCCGCGGCAGGTACCGCGAATGTCGATGCTGCCGCCCGCGATGACCTGCGCGCCGGGATTCACGTTGCCCAGAATGAGCACCGAACCGCGGCTCTGCACCTCCTGACCGCCGCGAAGCGTGCGGTTTACGACGAGCATCTGCATGTCCTTCGTGCCGTCTTCCTGCGGCGCTGTCTTCAGCTCCGCAGGCGGCGGCTCCTTCTCGGCAGCTACGGCACTCCCGTGACTGCCTGCTGCCCCCTGCAAGGCGGCGACCTTCTGCACGCCCGGCTCCGCCTTCATCTCGCGGAAGTACAGACCGTGCTGCAAGAAGAGCTTCTTGAGGACGAGGCTTTCCTTCGCCGTGAACGTGCCCGTGCGCCACTCGATGACCGTGCCGCGCCGGAAGAAGAGCGCGCTCGATTCCAGCTTCTCGCGAATCTCGCGCTCGACGGCAGCAAACTCGGGCTTTCCCACAAGCACGAGCAGCAGTCCCGTCTTCAGCCCCTTGAACAATACGCATTCTTTCTCCATGATTTCCTCGCTTTATGCGTGCGTGTGCGGCGCCTCCGCACGAAGGGTTCGAAAGGAGGCAGCGCCGTGCCGCCCGCTTCCCTTGCTACGCTACTATTATATCAAGTTTTTTGCCGCGCCGCCACTTCCTGAAGCACGGCTTTGACCTCGGGCGTATCGAGGTTGAACGCCGCATCGAGAATCTTCTTGCCGATCGGCACGGCGGACAGCGAGCCAAAGCCGCCCTGCTCGACGATGACGGCGACGACGACTGTAGGATTGCTGAACGGTCCGTAGGCGACGAACCAGCCGTGGTCGCGCCCGTGCGAGTTTTCCGCCGTACCCGTCTTGCCCGCGATGTCGACGGGATAGTTCGCGCCGAAAGCGCCTGCCGCCGTGCCGTACTTCGTGACGTCCCTGAGGCCCTGCTGCACGAGCGAGATGACCTCGGGGCGCACGTCGAGCACACCGATGCGCTTGGGCTTTATCGTCTCGACCGTCTTTCCCTCGGGATTGACGATGCGCTGCACGAGATGCGGCTGGTAGCGGTCGCCGTTCGCCGCAATCGCGCCCATGACCATCGCCGCCTGCAAGGGCGTCACGAGGTCGAAGCCCTGCCCAATCGCCGCGTCGAAGGTCTCGGACAGGTACCAGTCGTCCTCGTAGACCTTCCGCTTGTACTCGCGGCTCGGCACGAGACCTTCCGCCTCATAAGGCAGGTCGATGCCCGTCTTGGAGCCGATGCCGAACATGCGCGCGTACTCGCCGAGGCGGTCGACGCCGAGGCGGTTGCCCATCTCGTAGAAGTAGACGTTGTCCGAATGGGCGAGCGCCTGGATGAAGTTGATGGGGCCGAGCGCTTCGCCGCCCGCGTTGCCCTTCGGGATAATCCAATGGCGTCCCGAGTCGTAGATGATCTCATTCGGCGAGACGACATTTTCCTGCAGGGCGGCCGTGCCCGTGACGATTTTGAAGGTCGAGCCCGGCGGATACTCGCCCGTGATCGCCTTGTTGTCCATCGGGTGATATGGATTCTCGTTGATGAGCTTCCAATCCTTCGTCGAAATGCCGTTGACGAAGAGGTTCGGATCGAACGACGGGCGGCTCACGAGCGCGAGCACCTCGCCCGTCTGCGGGTTCAGGACGACGGCGGCCGCCGCGTTGGCGCCGATGGCACCAAGCTGCTGGTCGATGGCACGCTCAGCGGCGACCTGGATCTTCGCGTCGATCGTCAGGACGAGATCGTTGCCCGCGACAGGCTCCTTCGTACCGAGGTTGTTCACGGGCTTGCCCGCGACATCGACCTCGACCTGCCTGCCGCCGTCCGTGCCGCGCACTTCCTTGTCGTAGACGCGCTCCAGACCGAACTTGCCGATGATGTCGCCCGACTTATAGCCTTCCTCCTTGCGCTTTTCGAGCTCCTCGTTGCTGATCTCACTCACATAGCCGAAGACATGCGCGCCCCACGTCTTGTAGACGTAGTCGCGGATCGGCTGCGCTTCGATCATGACGCCCGGGTACTTGTCGCGCTGCTCCTCGACGATCGTGTAGATTTCAGGGCCGACGTCCTGCTTGATGCGGATGGGATCGAAGCCGACATGCGCGTCGATCTTCTTGTGGATTTCCTCCGTCGGCACATGGAGGAGCGCGGACAGACGCTCGATGACGTCCTCGGGGATCGTCGCCGTCAGAGGCAGGAGCGACACGGTGAAGCTCGGACGGTTCATGACGAGAGGCACGCCGTTGCGGTCGAAGAAATTGCCGCGCGGCGCGACGCTCGGGATGATGCGGATGCGGTTGCCGTCCGCAAGGCTTGCATAATAATTGCCATCGTAGATCTGGAGATAGACGAGACGCAGGATCAGCACGGTGATGACGGCGACGATGATGCCGCCGAGCACACGCATGCGCCCTTCGTACTCGTTTTCATGTTCATCCAAAGGTATATCTCCCCATTCAGACAAGAAGGCACCCCGCAAGGTGCCTGTTTCTTTCCTTGAGAGGCGCTGCCCGGCTTCAGCGTTACTTCCGCTTGCCCAGCCATTCCTTCATGCGGCTTGCCGCGCGGTAGACGGGATAGGCGAAGAGGATGTTCCAGCAGAGCGCCGGCAGGAGCGTCTTGACGATGTAGAGCAGGCTGAAGCTGTAGCCGAGGAGCAGCATGAGGCCGAGCACAGAGATGTAGTGCGCGACCGTCGCCCACAGCGTCGCCATCGCCGGCAGGAAAACGGGATCCTTGAACACGTTGCGCGAGAAGGCGCCCGTGGCGTAGCCGATGATCGTCAGTGTGAACACGTCCATGCCGAAGAACATGCCCGTCGCCAGATCCTGCAGAAGCCCCGCCATGAAACCCAGAAAAGCGCCGCGGCGCGCTCCGTACAGGAGGCTCCACGATACGGTCAGGACGAGCATGAGGTTCACCGAAACGCCGTTCCAGGAAAATATGGGAAAGAGCGACGTCTGCAGGACGAAGAGCGCGAGCACGAAGGCGATCCAAAGAAGAATCCTGCGGTAGCTGATCATGGCCGCGCCCCCGCCCCGTTTCTCTGCGTGCCCTGCGGCGCTGCGGCAGGCTGTGCGTTCTGCCTCTCGGCAGGCTGCGGCGCTGCCGGCTGCTGCGGCGCCTGTGTCTGCGCTGCCGGAACCGCTGGCTGCGGTGCCGGAGCAGGCGCGGACTGCGCCGCCTGCCTCGCCGCCTCTGCCGCCTTC
>CAMURM010000109.1 GCA_947097535.1 uncultured Selenomonas sp. | reverse complement strand
AATATATATGAATCCAATTCATATATATAAAATTATACCTCAATTTCCGACGGAAGTTCTGTTGGAAGAAGATGTGCAGCTGCATGGAGCATAAATTCTTTTCAGCTATCGTTCCATAAAGATATTTCATAGGATAGGATTCCTAGATCAGGCAGGATATGTTCAGAAAAAACAGAAGGATATAGCTAATCAGAAAAGTGTCCATAAAGATGTACCTTTCAGAAGAGGAGATGATAAGAAAATGGATGCAGCAACATTGACCTTGGTGGTGCTAGGCATTGCCGCCTTCTTCTTCGCCACGGAGATCATCCCGCTGGCGGTGACGGCGATGGGAGCGGCAATCGCTCTGGGCTTTCTCGGCGTGCTGACGCCCGCCGAAGTGTTTTCCGGCCTGTCGAATTCCACCGTCGTACTGTTCGCGGGCATGTTCGTCATCGGTGCGGCGATGTTCCAGACAGGTCTTGCTCAGAAGATCGGCGTCGAGGTCGTGAAGAAGTCGGGCACCGACGAGAAGCGCTTGATGATCGCTTTGATGGTCATAACGATCGTCTTGTCCTCAGTCTCTTCCAACACGGCGACCGTCGCCTGCCTGATTCCCGTCGTCATGCAGATCTGCGCCGCCGCGCGGCTTCCCGTCGCTCCCCAACTCATGGCGCTCGCCATCGCGGCGAACGTCGGCGGCACGATCACGATGATCGGCACACCGCCGAACATCCTGATGAGTGCGACCTTGGACGCGAACGGCCTGACGCCCTTCGGCTTCTTCGAGTTCGCCTGGATTGGCATCCCCTTGTCCATCATCGGCGTGCTCTACATGGTATTCATCGGCAGCCGCCTCTGCCCGCACACGATGTCAGAAAGCGAGATGGACGACAAATCCTCCGAAGCACCCAAAGATGCACGGAAGATGATCATCTGCGCGGCAATTCTCATCGCCACGGTCATCGCGATGGTGCTCGAAAAGCAGATCCACGTCCCCATGCAGACCTCGGCGATCGTCGGTGCCCTCGCCTGCGTGCTCACGGGATGCGTCTCGGAAAAGCAGGCATATCAGGGCATTGACTGGACGACGATCTTCCTTTTCTCCGGCATGCTTCCCCTGGCAAAGGCCATGGATACGAGCGGCGCGGGAAAGCTCATCGCGCACAGCGTCCTCGACCTCATCGGCACGCATCCTGCGCCCATGCTGATCGTCGTCTCCATGTTCCTGCTCTCCTGCGGACTCACGCAGTTCATGTCCAACACGGCGTCTTCGGCGCTCCTCGCCCCCATCGGCATTTCCATCGCTCAATCGATCGGCGTGTCGCCGCACCCCGTGCTCATGGCGATCGGCATCGCCGCCTCCTGCGCCTTCACGACACCCGTCGCCACGCCGCCCAACACCCTGGTTCTGGGCCCCGGCAAATTCCGCTTCATGGATTATGTGAAGATCGGCGTGCCGCTCGCCGTGCTTTCCCTCATCGTATGCGCAGTGATCATCCCCATTGTATGGCCGTTTTAGCCGAAAGGAGCTTCCTATATGAAAAAAGAACTGTTATTGAGCAAACTGCAGGGCTTCGATCCGGAAATCTTCGCCATTTTGCAGGATGAAATCCAGCGTCAGCGCTACATGCTCTCCCTCGTGCCAAACAACAATGCCATGTCGCCCTTCGCTCACTATCTGGAAGGAAGTCTGCTCGCCAACAGCGCCTTTGATGCGCAAAACCCACATTCAAGCAGTACGAATCTGGAAGAGATTACCATCAAACGGACGAAAAAACTCTTCGGCAGCGAGCACGCCATCGTCCGCCTCGGCAATATCGGCGCCGCTTCGCGCGTCGTCTGCCTCACCCTCTTAGAGCCGAACAGCCGCGTACTTTCCTTCAATCTGCGAAAAGCGGAACATTGCAGCGGCCTCAGCTTCACCTTCAAAAACTTCGGCATAGACGCAAAAAAACAAGTTCTCGACTGGGATGAAGTCGAGCAAACGGCGGACGAGACAAAACCTCATCTGATCATCTTCTCCCCCGTCAGCTACCCGCGCAACGCGAATTACCGCCGACTCTCCGAGATTGCACGAAAAGTCGGCGCATACCTGTGGGTGGACATCGGGCAGAGCGTCGGCCTCGTTGCGGCCGGCCTCCTACCGTCGCCCGTACCGTTCGCCGACGTCGTCACGTTCCCCACGAATGATTCGCTGCACGGCCCGGACGGCGCCATCGTGCTTTCCACGAAGGAGATCGGTCAAAAGCTCGATGAAACGGTCATCAATACGGGACACACTTCACTCCATATCAATCATATGGCAGCATTGGCCGCGGCGCTCTTGGAAGCGGGAACGGAAACATTCCGTCAATACGGCAAGCAAGTTCTCGCCAACAGCAAGGAGCTTGAACATGCTTTGGAAATGAGCGGAATCCCCCTCCTCTGCGACGGCACGGACACGCATCTCGTCCTGCCTCTGCTGTCTCCCGAGCTGGCGGAAATCGACATCACAGCCTACATGGGAAAGGCAGGCTTCCAGGTCAAGGCGGATCGCGTACCGACCATGCAGAAGGATCAATATCTTCCCGCCCTGCGCCTTTCGAGCCTGACGCCAACCATACGCTCCTTAAAAGAAAAAGAGATTGCCGACATCGGCGCTCTCCTCAGTACGGCCTTGAAAAAAAAGCTGCCTGACACAGATCTTGAATCCATCCGCAACCGAATTGCCACGCTTGTCATGAACAAGCCCATCTTTTCAGAGGAATGGCTGACGAGCAGCAAGATGGGGACGCACGCCGTCTACAACAGCGCAAACAGCAGTGCGGCGCACGAAGCCGCCTCCACGGAAAAGAAAAACCTCATTAAGAATTTCTTCCATCTCAAAAACTAAAGTCTTTCTCTGGTTGGCGTCCCCTCTCCATTTGAATCCTTGAAGCAAAAAAGAATCCCCAAGCCAGAAGACTTGAGGATTCTTTCCTGTTTCGTATGTCAGGCGACTGCTACAGCGTCAGACTGTCGGTGCGATACCGAGCTGCATGGCGACAAGCATCGTGATGATGCAGATGACGTAGTATATCGCCCATGGCACGATGTCCGTTCGGATCAGCTTGCCCTCGATGCCCTTGATCGTGATGACGCCCGTCGTGGCGGCAGCAGCAACGATGTTGTTGATGCAAATCATGTTGCCGATCGCGCCGCCCTGATTCTGCAAGGCGAGGATGACCGTCGGCGGGATGTTGAGGAGCTGCGCCGTCTGGAACTGCAACGGGGAGAACATGATGTTCGACACCGTGTTCGAACCGAACATGAACGCGCCGACCGAGCCGATGAAGGTTGCGAAGTAGAAATAGTTGCCGCCCGCAAGCTCTGCAACGCCCTTCGCCATCGTCAGCAGCATGGAGTCAAGGCCGAGGCCGTTGATGCTCGAATAGCGGTACATGTAGACGAGACCGAAACCGAAGATCAGGGCGATGGTCGCACCATAGACCTGGTTTGCGGACTTCGAGAAGATTTCCTTGACCTGCGTGCCCGTGAGGCCGTAGAGAGGAATCGAGAGAAGAACGATGAGGATGAACGGCGCGACACCCGGGTTGTTGAGGATCGCGAAATTCCATGCAGCTTCCGGAACGCCGAGAATGCCCTTGACGGAGATGACGACGCTCTTGATGGGGCCCTTGAGACCGAGCTGCGGGATGCGCGTGAGGATCAGCCACAGCGAAACGAAGAGGTACGGAATCCAAGCCTTGAAGAGCGACATGTGCGGAATATCTTCCGTCCTCTTATCCTTCTTCTCGTCACTCTCAAAGCGCCAGATCGTCTTCGGCATGAGGAAGCCGGCTTTCGCGGCGCCGATGAGCACGAAGATCGTGATGGCGGCAGCCGTCAGCGACGTGATCTCCGAGCCGATGAACTTGGCAAGAAGGAGGAAGAAGATGTCAAAGACGACAGCGGCAAAGAGGCAGAACGGCAGCACAGGCATAGCATCCATGAAAGACTTGTTCTTGCCGAACATGCGCGTGATGATGCCGACGACGACGAAGATGATGAGAAGCGCACCGACAGCCATGCCGAGCGCCGAGATGAAGGAAAGACCAAGCTTCCAAGCTTCGAAGTCGGTGATGCCGATCGAAGGCAGCATCTCCTTGACGATATCAGCCGCCGCATTCGTCGGCGTGCCGGCCGCACCGAAGGGAACCGGTGTCGAGTTCAGGATGAGGCAGGAGATCGCAGCTGCCATCGGAGGAAAGCCCAAGCCGATCAGAAGAGGCGCCGCAATCGCCGCCGGCGTGCCGAAGCCCGCCGCACCCTCGATGAAGGCGCTGAACGCAAAGCCAACGATGACGAGCTGGATGCGCGCATCCTCCGTGATGCCGTTGAACATGCCCTGGATGCGGTGCATGGCGCCCGCCTTGTCCAGCATGTTCATCAGCAGGATCGCGCCGAAGATGATGAGGAGCGTATCAATAGAGCCGAGGAAACCCGCCACAGAATACGCGGCGATATCCAAAACCCTCATTTCCCAGGCAAAATAACCGATGACGACAATGACTGCCCAAGCGATCGGCAGAACCTTCTTCGCTGACATGTTGAACACAACGGTCAGCACGATGGTCAGCAGAATAGGTACTGCTGCGAGCAAAGCTAACATGAATTTCAACTCCTATCCAGTTTTCAAAGATTCGGGACGACTTACGTCCCTAGGCATCGCAGTCGTTTCGACGCTTCCCGCAAGCTGCCTGCAGAAAGCGTCGAACGCTGCTGAACTGCGGTTTACATCAAGCTCATTTTCCCCTCGCCGCGATATTTTCCGCAAGAATATCAGCGACATGCTTGATCTTGATGTTCGGCGCCTGCTTGTCGAGACCGCCGCCGATCTGCATCATGCAGGCCGGGCACGCGACCGCGCAAACTTCAGCGCCCGTGTTCTTGATGTTGTTGACCTTCTTCTCAAGCAGCGGCATCGAGATCTCGACGTACTTGACGCCGAAGGCGCCCGCCATGCCGCAGCAGTGGTCGGCGTCCTTCATCTCGACGAAGTCGATGCCCGGCGTTGCCTCCAGAAGCGCGCGCGGCTCCTTGTAGATGCCGAGACCGCGGCGGATGTGGCACGAATCGTGGTACGTGACCTTCTGTCCACCGGCAGCCGAAGGCATCAGGCGGCCTTCCTTCTCATAGAGCTCCGCGACGAGGCTCGTGAACTCGCGAACCTTGCTTGAGAACGTCTTGACCTTGGAGAGCATGGCAGGATCGTCCTCGAAGATCTCGACGTACGTCTTCTCCAAGGTTTCCGTGCAGGTCGGGCAAGCCGAGAAGATGGCATCGGGATTCGACGCGAGAAGCGCCTCGATGTTCTTCTTCGCGAGCTTCCTTCCCGTGTCACGGTCGCCCATGCCCATCGCAGGCTTGCCGCAGCAGCTCTGCTCCTGCGGGAAGGTCACGGCGACGCCGGCATCCTGCAGCACACGCACGGCATTGACTGCCGAGTCAGGGAAGACGAAGTCCATGTTGCAGCCCGTGAAGAAGACGACGCGCATCTTCGGATTCTGCGGGTTGTCCTTTTCGAGCGCCTTGGCGCGGTCGCGGAACGGCGTATCGGCGATGGCCGGCAGGCTGCGGTTGTCCGTCATCTTCGCGAAGAACAGAGGCAGATGGCGAATGAACTTGCCGCTCGTCATCGGCTTCTGCGCCTTCGCGCCGATCCTCAGCAACGTATGGAAGACCTTGCGGTTCGTGAGGATGTTCTGGAACACCGTCTTTTCTGCAAACGGCATGCCGTTTTCCTTCACATTCCTCGAACGCAGCTCGTCGATGATGTCCGGGATGGGGATCTTGCCCGGGCAGATCTGCACGCACTTGCGGCAGCCTATGCAGAGATCGCTGAACTTCGAGAAATCCTTGAGACCGTTGTCCAAAAGACCCGTGAGAATCGCCCCGATGCCGCCCGAATAGATATGCCCGTAGACGTTGCCGCCGACGAGTGTCCAAATCGGACAGACGTTGAGGCACGAGGCGCAGCGCACGCACTGATAGACCTCGTTGAGCTTGGGGTCACGCGCAGCTTCCAAACGGCCGTTGTCCAAGAGGATGACGTAGAGCTTGCGATCCTCCTCGACCCACTTGCCGTCCTTCTTGTAGATGACGGGCGTCTGACCCGAGATGAACGTCTCGTAGCTCGTCGCTTTCTGGCACGTGCCGTTTCGCGGCA
>CAMURM010000108.1 GCA_947097535.1 uncultured Selenomonas sp. | reverse complement strand
CCTCATCCTTGAATACATTAAAAATGATGCGCATGGGCACGTCATTCGCCTGAAGCCACGCGCGGCAAGTCTTGACGGCTGTCTCTGCCGCTTCCTGCGGCGGGTAGCGGAATTCGCCCGTCGATATGCAGCAGAAAGCGACGGAGGTCAGGTCGTGCGCCGCCGCGAGATCGAGGCAGACGCGATAGCAGGAGGCAAGGCACTGCGTCGCCTCGCGCGTGACGCAGGCAAATACGCCGGGCGCTTCGACACGGCTGCCCGCGGGCGCGATGATGGGACCAACCGTATGCAGCACATAGCGCGCGGGCAGGTTGAATCCCGGCGTGATCTTCGCGCTGCCGGCAGGCTCTTCGTGTCCCTGCGCGCGCATGATTTCGTCGCAGGCGGCGCGCATCGAGAGACCCGCAGCGGAGTGAATCGCGTTGTCGATGCAGCGGTGCAGCGGCACAAAGCAGCCGAGCAGGGCGGCGTTCGCCGCATTGACGATGGCATCGACGGCGAGGCGCGTGATGTCGCCCTGCCAGAGCACGAAATTTTCATCTGCAGTGTCCATGCCCGCATCGCTCGCCGCGCCACATGCCATAGCCGTGCGCCTCTCTTCCGCCACCGTCGGCAGAGCCGCACCGTCGACGACGCCTCGCGCCTCGCGCTCTTCGGTGAGCAGAGCGTCCTGCACACGCAAGAAATCCGCCTGCAAGGGAATCGGCGGACGCACGTTCATCAAAGCGCGCAGGAAGTCGCGCTGCGCCTGCTCCACGTCCGGCACATGCTCGGCTTCCTCGCGGTAGGCGGGCATCTCCGTCAGAAGATGCTCGATGAGGAACGCGACCTTCTCTCTGCGGCCTTCCGCGCTTTCCTGCGCTTTAATCGCCATGCCCCGCACTCCTTTCCATCACCTCCTGCAGCGCCTTTAACGAAATGGCGATATCGCCGTCGCCGAGTATGCTCTGCGCAGCGATTTCCGCCGGTGCGACGGCTTCGCCCCGATTCATCACGCAATAGACGGCAGCGGGATTCTCCTTCGTCAGTGCCCAGAACGGATACTTGATGATGCCCGGCGTATTCGCGCCGACGCCGAGCTCCCAATAGAGCACGCGTCCTCTTTGGTTCGCGCGCAGAAACTCCTGATACCGTTTCGCCGCCCGCTGCCAGCCTTCGTCCTCGACAAAGGTATCATCGATGCGCAGATTCATCGTCATCGGTTCACCGCAGCGCGGGCAGTGCGGCACGAGCTCCGTCGGCACGCGCATCGCCTCCTGCTCAGCGATCATGCGGCGCACGACAGCCTCGTTGTCGTAAGTTTTATCGTGACACGGCACGGAGCACTGCCAAAGCCCGTAGTCGCCCTGCGTATAAAAGAGCCGTTCCTTCGGAAAGCCGTTGTCCTGAAAGAGATGATCGACATTCGTCGTGATGACGAAGAATTCCTTACCCGAAAGCAAAGCGAGCAAGCGCTGATACAGCGGGCTTTGCCGCTCCTCGTAACGATTGACGAAGATGTTGCGGCTCCAATACGCCCACTGCTCTTCCGGCGTCGCAAAGGGATAAAAGCCGCCCTCGTACATGCTGCGAAAGTGATACCGTTCGATGAAATCCCCGAAATGCTTTTGAAAGCGCTCGCCGTCGTAATCATAGCCTGCAGCGGCAGAAAGCCCCGCCCCTGCACCGACGACGATCGCCTGCGCCCGTGAAAGCTCCTGCCGCAAGCGCTCGATTTGTACCTTCTTATTCTCTGCTGCCATACGTTTTCACTCCTTATGGAAAAGCGCCGCCGCTTCAGCGGCAGCGCCCGTTGCATATCCCTTCCTGCTCTACACATTTGCCACGAGCCGCCGCACGAAGTCTGTCGCGGGCTGCTCGCGGATTTCTGCGGGCGCGGCGAATTGCTCAATGCGCCCTTCCTTCAATATGAGAATGCGCGTGCCGAGCCGCAGCGCCTCTTCGACATCGTGCGTGACGAAGACGATCGTCAGTCCGCCGCGCGCGTGAATCGCCAGGATCTCGTCCTGCAGCTGGCGGCGCAGGAGCGCGTCGACGGCACCGAAGGGCTCGTCCATCAGGAGAAGCTCGGGCGACGCCGCCAGGGCGCGCGCGATGCCGACGCGCTGCTGCTGGCCGCCCGAAAGCTCCGCCGGATAACGCGCGCCGAGGTCAGCGGCAAGACCGACGATCGCCATCCACTTCGCGACTGCCTCGCGCGTGCGCGCCTTGTCGCTCTTGTTCCAGAGATTCGGCACATAGGCGATGTTCTCCTCGACCGTCAGATGCGGAAAGAGCACGCTGCCCTGGATGGCATAGCCGATCTTGCGGCGCAGCTGCACGAGATCCGCCTGTCGAATATCTTCACCGAGCACCGTGATCTCACCCGCCGTCGGTTCCACAAGGCCGTTGATCATCTTGAGGAACGTCGTCTTGCCGCCGCCCGAGGCGCCGAGCACCGTGATGAACTCGCCCGCTTCAATCGAAAGGCTCAAATTGCAAATGGCCTCCACATCTGCATAGGATTTTCGTACATCGCGAAACGTAATGACCGCGCTCATCGGAGCACCCCCTTCTCCTCTAAGAAGCGGCGCGCGACAGCACGCGGCTCCTCGCCGCCCGACTCGACCGCATCGTTCATGCGTGCCATCTCCGCCTCCGAAATCAGCCCGTCGAAATGCGCGAGCAGTTCGCGAAGCTCGGGATGCGCGGCGAGCACCGCCTCGCGCACGACCATGCCGCATTCGTACGAGGTGAAGAAGCTCTTGTCGTCTTCGAGCACGACACCGTTGACCTTGGAAAGCCGCCCGTCCGTCGTAAAGACGATCATAGAATCGAGTTTCCCTTCATCGAGCGCCTGATACTTGAGACCGATGTCGATGTCGACGGTAGAGCCGAAGCGCATGCCATAGGCGCGGCACAGCGCCGGGAAGCCGTCCTCGCGCTCGAAGAAATCGTACTCGGCGCCGAAATTCAGCTGCGGCGCGCGACGCGCAAGGTCGGAATACGTCTTCAAGTGATATCGTTCGGCAATATCGCGGCGCACGGCGATACCAAACGTATCGTTGAAACCCGTCATGCCGAGCCATTCCATCCGATACCGTTTGCGATACTCCTCCTTGAGTTCCTCGAAACGCGATTCATCATAAGCATCCGTGCGCTTCAGGACCTGCAGCCAACCCGTGCCCGTATACTCGGGATAAATGTCGAAGTCGCCGTTCTCCATCGCGGGCATGATGTTCGACGTGCCGCCGCCGACGCCCGGCGTCAGGGCGACCTTCAAGCCGCTGTCCTGCTCGATGATGAGCTTGAGCATTTCGCCGAGGATCAGCTGCTCCGTCATCGGCTTCGTCGCGATGCGGATGACAGCCGTGCGCGTGCTCGCAAAAAACGCATAGGCGCCGCCCGCCACAACGAGCGCGAGCGAAAGCACCGCCAGCTTGCGCCACGAGCGGCTTTTCCCAGCGCTTCGACGGCGAAAGGCGCGCTTTTCCACGCGCGCGAGAACGGTATCCGCAAAAAGCGCCAGAAAGGCGATGAGCAGCGAGCCGTCGAACGCGAGCGCCGCATTGTTCGTCGTGATGCCGCGATAGATGGCGATGCCGAGCCCGCCCGCGCCGATGAAGGAGGCGATGCCCGCGAGCGCGATCGTCATCGTCGTCATGTTGCGCACGCCCGCAAGGATCACGGGCACGGCGAGCGGCAAAGAGATGCGCCGCAAGACCTGCAGGCGCGTCGAGCCCATGCCGACCGCCGCCTCGATCAAGAGCGGATCGACGCTCTTGAGACCCGTATGCGTATTCTTCACCATCGGCAGGAGCGCATAGAGCGTCAGGGCGATAATCGCCGTCGTATTGCCGATGCCCGAAAAAGGCAGCAAGAAGCCAAACATCGCGATCGACGGTATCGTGTAGAGAAAGTTGACGACGAGCAGCGTCGGCTGCGCCGCGCGGTCGATCTCCGCGATCAAAATGCCCAGCGCGCCGCCAAGCACAATGGCAAGGACGATTGCTGCCAGAGATATGGCAATATGCTCCAGCGTAAGCTGCAGGAAAAAATCGCTGCGCTCCTGGAAAAGTCGTATCATCTCTGAAAACATAGGCATCTCCTCAGTCGCTCGGAACAATATCCAATTTATAGCCCAATGGCTGCAATACGCGAATCAACGTATTGATCTTAGGCGTGGCTCCCATCTTTTCCAACCGCGCGATAGCAGATTGCTTCAAGCCGCACATATCCGCTAATTGTTTTTGGGACAACCCTCTTGCTTCCCGGGCTTCAATGAGCTTACCAATCAAAGCCACTTCAAAATCAATACGAGCTTTTTGCTCTTCGCCAATAAAAGCCTCATCATTCCAAAGTTCATTGAAATTCGTCCCCATTACTTTCCCTGCCTTTCCAAATAGTCCTCCATCCTACGTTTCGCACATTCAATCTCTTTCTTCGGCGTCTTCTGTGTTTTCTTGCGAAAATGATGCAACAAAACAAAGCGACCATCGATATAAGCAAAAAATAAAATGCGCTCATGCAAAGGACGCAATTCCCACAAATCACCCTCCAAGTGTTTCATATACGGCATACCTGCTCTTGTGCCATATTCTTGTAAAACGCGAATATAAACGAGAATCTTATCCGACAAGACACGCATACGTTTATCGGAATCCCGCCGTCGCTGCAACTCCATTAGGAAGTCTTTTACAGGCTCCTCGCCTTTTTTATCTCGGTAAAATTCCACAGCAAACATAGATACATCCCACTTAAAACTATAACATAATTGTTATCAATCTACAAGTGACTCTTCTGCAAAAGCAGTGCCTCCTCAGTCACTGCGCCTCGCCGCCCAGCCTTTCGATCGCTTCCACAGAGCAGCTTTCAAAGCAAAGTCCGCAGTGCAGGCAGTGGGCGGCGCCGATCTCGTACGGCTCGCCCTCTGCGATGCACTGCTGCGGACAGACCGCCGCGCATGTGCCGCAGCCGATGCAGGCTTCCGTGATGAAAAAGCCCTTTTCATCTTTCACTACTTTTCCGAAGGAGAGGCTCTCGCGATAAATCGGCTTCTTGCCGAGGTCGAAGAACTCAAGCCTGCCCTCGGCAATGACGAAGGCTTCGAGGATGTAGCGCGCTTCCCCCGGATAGACGCCGTTCATCGAGGGATTTTCCTCAAAGATGCGGTCGATCATCGCCCGCTGTTCGTCGTCCGTCAGTCTCTGAGCCGTCCCCATAAACCGCACGGTCTGCCAGTCCTTGTTGAGTCCCGTGACGGCGACGGCGGGATTCGCCATAAGCTCGGCGTAAAAATCCTTGCCGCGCGCCGTGCAAAAATAAAGCCGCCCCTCTTCCACGAGCATCACATCAATCACGCGCACTGCCGGCGCTCCCGTGCGGTCGATCGTAGCAAAGGCGCAGTCGCGGATGCCGCGCAGTATTTCCAGACATTCTTGAGCCGTCATCATCATCGCTTCTTTCGTCAATATTTTTCACACGCTTATTGTAACACGGTCTTCATTGTAATGTCAATAATTACATTTATTAAATATCTTGCGAAACTTGCCTTTGTAAACCTAAAACGCGCAAACATCCACATCGAGACGTTTGCGCGTTTGTAGTCTTATGCACGGATAAAACGAAAGCCGTCATATTGAGGCAGATTTTTCCTCTTTCTGCATAGCCACACCCTTGGGTACAGTATACTGTTCACAGCGATATAAGGTACTCTATTATCTTGCTTCCTCGATTTGCGTCAGCTGCCAGCTCTTGCCTTCGCCGAGCTTCAGATGCCGCTTGTGGAAGAAGCGCAGGCTCATGCGATGGCCGATGCTGAGCAGGGTCGTCTGCGGCGACTGCTCGAGAACGAGGCGATACATAAGGTTTTCATTCTCCTCGTCGAGTGAGGACGTTGCTTCGTCCATGAAAACCCATGCGGGCTTGAGGAGCAGGACCTTGGCGAAGGCGAGCCTTTGCTGCTCGCCCGGCGAGAGCGCGTGCGCCCAGTTCTCCTCCTGATCGAGATTATCAGCCAACGCCTCAAGGCGCACGCAGCGCAGCGCTTCTCGAATCGCGCCGTCGGCGACAGTCTCTCCTGATGACGGATAGAGGAGCGCGTCGCGCAGGTTGCCGAGCGGCAGATATGGCTTCTGCGGCAAGAAGAGGATGCTCCCCTGCTCAGGCAGGACGATCTCGCCCGCCGCATACGGCCAAATGCCCGCCATCGCTTTCAAAAGGGTGCTCTTGCCCCTGCCCGAAGAACCACTGATGA
>CAMURM010000107.1 GCA_947097535.1 uncultured Selenomonas sp. | reverse complement strand
TGCATGGCTAAGGATATTTTGACGCTCGCCATCGAGACGAGCTGCGATGAGACGTCAGCTGCCGTGCTGCGCGGCGGGCGAGAGGTCTTGTCGAACATCATCGCGACGCAGATTCCCGTGCATCAGAAGTACGGCGGTGTCGTGCCCGAGATCGCCTCGCGCTGCCACATCGTGAACATCGTGCCCGTCATCGACGAGGCGCTAAAAGAGGCGGGCGTGGCGAAGGAGGCGATCGATCAGGTCGCCGTCACTTACGGGCCGGGGCTGGTCGGGGCGCTGCTCGTCGGCGTCGCCGCCGCCAAGGGGCTCGCCTTTTCGCTCGGCGTGCCGCTCATCGGCGTGAACCATCTCGAAGGCCATATCTTCGCGAACTTTTTAAGCTCGCCGGAGCTCGAGCCGCCCTTCGTGGCGCTCGTCGCGTCGGGCGGTCATACGGCGCTCGTCCACGTCGAGGACTACGACCGCTTCACCTTGCTCGGGCAGACGCGCGATGACGCGGCGGGCGAGGCGTTCGACAAGGTGGCGCGCGTCTTAGGGCTGCCGTATCCGGGCGGCCCCGAGATCGACCGCCTCGCGAAGGAGGGTGACGCCTCTGCCATCGACTTCCCGCGCGCTTTGGAGGCGGCGGGCAATTATGAGTTCAGTTTCAGCGGCTTGAAGTCCGCCGTCTTGAATTATCTGAACTCGATGAAGCTCAAGAAGATCGAGGTCAATGCCGCCGATGTTGCGGCGTCGTTTCAGAGCGCCGTCGTCGAGACGCTCGTGCAGAAGGCGCTCGCGGCGCTCGCCGAGACAGGGCTCAAGACGCTTGTGCTCGCGGGCGGCGTCGCGGCGAACAGCTCGCTCGAAGGGCGGCTTCGTCAAGCGGCTGCGGAAAACGGCATCGAGTTCCACTATCCGGGGCTCAGGCTCTGCACGGACAACGCGGCGATGATCGGCTGCCGCGCCTACTATCAGGCGCTCGCGGGCGGCTTCTCCGACCTCTCGCTCAACGCCGTGCCGGGGCTGTCGCTCAGTGATGTGGGGCGGGCGTGACGCGCGCCACATCTGCAGGCGCGCTTGCGGCGCTGGCGCGTGAGCGCTCGCCCTTGACGGCGGTGCAGGCGGAGCTTCTCAGGCGCGTCGGCGCGGCGCTCCCCTTCACAGCTGACCTTCTCGGCGCACAGCTGACGCTCTATCTGCCGGCGAAGGAGGCGGGGCGCTTCCTCGTCGCCGCGAGCCTCCTGCCGCATACGGCGGCGTTTCCGAAGGCGGCGACGTTTCCGCGCGCGGGAGAGACGGTCGCGCGCGCCGAGGAGCCGCTCGTCGCCGCCGCGCTGGCAAAGGGCGGCTTGCAGTGCGGCAAGCGCGAGGTCGGCTTCGGCGAGAGCCTTGAGATGTTCGCCTTCTCTGTCGCGGACGCTGCGGGCGCCCTCGCTGTCGTCGCGCTCGTGCTCGACGGCGAGGGGTTGACGCAGGCGGCGCTCGGGCATCTCGCGGAAACAGCGCAGGACGTCGTGCAGCAGGCGAAGAAGGCGTGCGCGGAAAAGCTCTTTCGCCCGCTCGCGCCCGGCACGGCGATCCTCATCGCCGACCGCTTCCGCCGCATCGTCTTTGCCAATGCGGCGGCGCTCCACCTCTACCGCGTGCTCGGCGTCGGCAACCTCGTCGGCGTGCAGCTCTTCGACCGCCGCCTCTACGCGCAGGTCACGCGCGAGAGCGTGCGCGCGGACGAGCCGCAGGAAAAGGAGGTCGAGGCGGGCGGCCGCGTACTTCTCGTGCGCGATGTGACGCTCACGGACGGCGGTACGGAGCGGCGGCGCATCCGGCTCGCGGAAGATGTGACGGAGCTGCGCGAGAAGGAGCGCGAGCTGCGCGTGCAGGCGGCGATGCTGCGCGAGACGCACCATCGCGTGAAGAACAGCCTGCAGACCGTCGCGGGGCTCCTGCGCATGCAGGCGAGGCGCAGCGGCTCACCCGAGGTCAGGGCGGCGCTGCAGGAAAGCGTCGCTCGTATCCTCGCCATCGCGGGCGCACACGAGTTCCTCGCGCTGCACGGTGCGGCGGGCTTCGCCGTGCAGGCGGCGGCGAAAAGGGTGCTTGCGCTCGTGCGGCAGACGGTCGTGCCCGCGGGCTTCGCGCTCTCGGAGGTGTTTGAGGGCGAGGAGATCACTTTGTCCTCAAAGCGCGCGGCGAACCTCGCGCTCGTGATGAACGAGATCTTCCAAAACGCCATGGAGCACGGCTTCAAGGGCAGGGCGAGCGGCACCGTCGGGCTGCGCACGAGCCGAGCCGCAGGTTGCGTGCGTCTCGACTTTTACGACGATGGCTGCGGCATGGCGCAGGAATTGCCTGAAAAGAGCGGACGGCTCGGCATCGCCATCCTGCGGACGATCGTCGAGGGCGATCTCGGCGGCTCGCTGCGCATCGAGAGCTGCACGGACGCTGCGGCACACGGCACGCATGTGATATTGGAAATCCCGTGGGAGGAGGAAGCCTAGATGCAGACAGCGAAGCTGCGCTTCGTCATCGCCGACGACGAGCCGCTGATCCGCATGGATCTTCGCGAGATGCTCGAAGAGGCGGGGCATGCGGTCGTCGGTGAGGCGGCGGACGGCAGGCGCGCCATTGAGCTCTGCCGCGCCCTGCGCCCCGACATCGCGCTCCTGGACGTCAATATGCCCGACATCGACGGCATCGCCGCCGCGCGCCTCATCACGCGCGAGCAGCTCGCGACCGTGCTGCTGCTGACGGCTTTTGCCGGTGCCTGGGCGGGGCGGCGCGCCGAGGCGGCAGGCGTCAGCGGCTACCTCGTGAAGCCCGTCGAGGAGGCGCGCCTCTTCCCCGCCGTCGAGATTGCACGCGCGCGCGCAGAGGAGCGCCGCGCGCTCGAAGCGGAGGTCGGCGAGCTCAAGGCGGCGCTCGAAGGAAGAAAGCTCATCGAGCGCGCCAAGGGCGTGCTCATGGCTTGCCATGGCATCAGCGAGGCGGAAGCCTTCCGTCGCATGCGGCGCTGCAGCATGGAGCGGCGCCGTCCCGTGCAGGAGATCGCGGAAAGCATCCTGCGCGCGGACGAGAAGAGGAAGGCAAAAAAGCTGTAATTCCCATGGAGTATATAGGTCATTATCCAACAAATGGCAAAATAATTTCAGTTGCACTTTTTGCACGAATCTGATAGAATAAGCAGGCAAGCGCAGGTTTGAATCAAGCCGTCGGCGCGGGCAGCGTCAGAGGGACGCTTTCACATATTACCAGCAAGGGAGATATTTCATGGAGTTCCAGGACAGGACATTGGTTTGTAAGGATTGTGGCAAGGAATTCACGTTCACCGCGGGTGAGCAGGAGTTCTACAAGGAAAAGGGGTTTGAGAATGATCCGGTTCGCTGCCGCGACTGCCGCGGTAAGAGACGCCGCAGCCATGACAGCGACAGCGGTGAGCGCACGATGTTCCAGGTGACCTGCGCCGCCTGCGGCAAGGAGACGGAAGTTCCGTTCGAGCCGAAGGATGACCGCCCGGTCTATTGCCGCGATTGCTTCTCTGCCAGAAGGGGCAGGTAAGCCGCAGCTTTGCAAACGTTTGCCCGGAGGAAACCGATCGGAAGGTTCTCCCTATGAGCAAACTGCACGCGTAAACGTCCGCCTTGCGGACACAAGTGTGCCGCCCTTACCAATCTGTCAGCGCCCCTTTGGGCTTGACTTCTTGGACTTTCAGTAAATAAGGGGCAAAGTGCTTTCACAGCATACGTCACAGTCTCCTCTTGTTTTTAATGTCGGGCTAGTAAGGACGGCATGAAAGATGAGAGGAGATTGTTTTTTTATGGAAAAATGGTGTGTGATCTACTCATCCGTTACGGGCAATACGAAAGCGGTCGCCGAAGTGATGGCAGAGGCGGTGCATGCCGACCTCTTCCGCGTGGAGGAGGTACCCGCTGACCTCTCCGCCTACGACGTCGTGGCGCTCGGCTACTGGCTGCGCCGCGGCGCGCCCGACGCGAAGATGCTCGCGCTCCTGCCCGAGATCAAGGACAAGGCGGTCGTGCTCTTCCAGACGCACGGCACGGATCCGGGCAGCGAGCACGCTGTCACGGCATTCGCGCGCGCAGGCCACGCGCTCGGCGCGGGCTGCTACATCCTCGGTACCTTCGCCTGCCAGGGCAGGCTCAATCCGAAGATCGTCGAGAGACGCAAAAAAGAAGCCGCCGCAGCCGACGATCCGCATGCAGGCAAAAAGGCGCAGGAGCGCTGGCAAAGAGCCGCGAGCCACCCCGATGCGGCAGACTTGCAAAAGGCGCGCGACTTCGTGCAGACGATGCAGGAAAAATGGCGGAGGCGCAGGCTGCGGGAAAAATAGGATGTGCTGAACGCTGGTACGTTCAGATATTTAATGAAGCCGACAACAGATGAAACAGATTCGGTTCATCCTTCTTGCCGGCTTGCTGATGGTAGAGGCGAATGGCGCTGTGCAGCCTGTCAATCTTTGCGAAATAATCTCGTATAAACTCGCGACTTTTGATATGCTCGCCCGGAAAGAGGATTTCTGCGCAATAGGAGCTGGGCTTATAGCGGCTTTTCGCCTTTTGTAGATATTTTTCGCTCTGCCCTTCAGCGATGATCAAAAGCATTTCGATTTCTGGTCTTGTGTAGATGTTGTATATCGGATAGCGTTCTGCATAAAGGGGCGCGAGTTTAAAGGCATCTTTGCGGGAGTCCAGAATCCGCAGGATATTTACCTGCTGTTGATAGGCTCTGTTCAAGAAGGATGTTTGAATTTCGGAAGCTTTCCGCTTGCGCGTGATTTCTTTCCCAACGAGATTATCGTTGTTGAAAATGAGGCTGTCGTGGTCGAGCAGCAATTCAATGATTGCCTGTTCCGCTGCACCCTCGCAGATACAGATGACATATTCATCCTTCAGGTGGGATAGATTTAGTCCATCTTTCTGCATAGATAGTCCTCCAGGGCTTGGATGCCCTCATAGGAAGGGGCAGTTCCTTCGATATAATTCGATAGGATTACATCGCTTTTTTTGACATCGTTCCGTTTAACCTCAGAGGTATAGTTCAGCAGATCAATAGAGGAATCTGTCTGATTGCGGCGCGTGATGTAGATATTGTCCTTTCGATCCATAAAGTCGAGAATCTCTGCATAATGTGTGGAGAAGATGAGGCAGGCGCCTTTTTTGTTTATGCGCTCATTCTTAAAAATATCGGTAATCATACGAAGCAGCTCTTTGTTCATATGATTTTCGAGTTCATCAACAATGAGGTAGCCTCCTGTTTGCAGGACATCCTCGATGAGCGCCATGATATTCTGCCCTTTGATGGTACCGGAGGAAATCAGATTGTTCAGCCCCAAGGGATTCGTCATGCTCATCGTTCGCGGATCGTTCTTGAATTTTATGGTGTAAGTGACATTATCGTCTGTTTCAGATATGGTGATTTCGTCTAAATTGGCATCGAAAACGTGCAGGACTTCAGGGGAGGGCGAGGTATATGGCAGAAGAAAATTACTGTTTGTATATGCAATCAGTGATCTTAGTGCCGGCAGTTGAGCGTCTGCTATAACACCTCGAACCAGACTGTCATCGAACTTCAGAAAGTCCAGTATCTCCTTTGCCAGTTTTGAACGACGAAGGATAAGCTTTGCTTGCTCGAACAGTAGGGCAGCCTTTTTTGACTTCATGGATGCCAGTGCTTTTTTGAAAAGCAGTTCCTCTTTGAAATAGAGTTCTGTTCCTGTGTTGCGCGATGTTTTTCTTTTCCCAATCAGCGAATGAAGCTCATAACAACTGTCGCCATGGCAAAAGTTGATGATGATTTTTGCGTCTTCATGCAGGAGTTCTTTGCCGTAGGGGAGTGCGTTGAGACTCGTACGCTCCAAGAGGATTGACATGGCGAGAAAAATCAGCTTCAGTGCAGAAGTCTTGCCCGAGGCATTGATGCCGACAAGTGCAGCGAGCTGCTGTGCATAGAGATTTTTGCGCAACTGAAACACTTGCGCCGGATTGGAGACGCGATCCTCTGCCATAAGGCTGAAATCGAAGCGTCCGTCATGGAAGAGCGGGATATTCTCGTAGCGTATGCGGAGTATCTTTATGGAACTCATAGTGAAACCTCCTTTAATAATGATATTATAGCATATTTTCGTATTTATAACCATAAAAAGTGTTTATAAATGTTATTTGAACAAAAGTATCTCTTCTTCATACGAAAAAAAGAGCTGCCAAAACTGGCAGCTCGCTTTTTCGTTTGGAGCGGGCAATGGGAATCGAACCCACCTCCCGAGCTTGGGAAGCTCGTATTCT
>CAMURM010000106.1 GCA_947097535.1 uncultured Selenomonas sp. | reverse complement strand
ACTGGTAAGGGAACCTACGGTATTGCTGCTCGATGAACCTACCAGTGCGCTGGATCTGCACAAGCAGTTCAAGCTGTTGACCTTGCTGAAAAGACTGACGCAAGAAAATCAATTTACGACATTGGTCACTCTGCACCATCTCGATTTGGCTGCGAAATTTGCCGATGAGATTATCGTTTTACAGAAGGGAGAAGTGTACGCGCAGGGAAGGCCGCAGGAGATTTTCACGGAGTCCATGATGGAAGAGGTATACCGTGTAAAAACGAAAGTTTATGTCGATGAACAGAGCGTGCCGCATGTGATTCCGCTTGAGGCGATTCCCTGAGTACAAATGAACCGATCCGAAAAAAGAGCCTATCCATGCAGTTTTGGGGCGGATTGCTATTGCAATCTGCCTTGACGGAAAATATTTCAAGATTTTTCAAAATATTATTGACAACTTATAGGAGATGTTTTATAATAAAAATGTAGATGAAAGGAGGCATCCCTTGCGAAGACGTTTGCAGAAAGAGGAGAAACTCTAGTAGGCAAGCCAGCGAAAATAGCGGGAAAGTCCAGGGGAATCCGAAGGCTCAGGCATGAGGCACATCGTGGCGGAGGGGGAGCGTATCCCGAGACCACGGTGAACGAGTTCACGGAGAGTATCCAAAGGACGGCAAGCCGGAGTCGCATGGGGCAGGAAGCGGAACGAATGTGTTGAAGGATTGAGGGGCGCTTGTGGAACTGATGTAAGGCAAGACACAAGCGTCGAAAATCTACGGGGTCAAGGATCCGTGCGTCGAGGCGTCGGCTCATGCAGCTGCGGCGGCGCAATGCGGGAAACCGACGCAGAAGAAGGGTCGTTCCGACAAATTCCGAGTCCGAGTAGAAGAACCATGCGTAGGAAAAGCAGGGCGCATTATGCCGATACCGCTTGACTGCCGAAAAGAGCGCCAGCGTGCGCATCTCCATGACGGCATGGCAAAGGCTTCATGGCTTCGGAAGAACCTAAGCAACCTGCGGGGGTCGACTTTCAAGGAAAAGAGCTGTGCATGAGTCGGATTCGACTTGTGCACGGCTCTTGTTTTCGTATCGGTGCTCTTAGTGGCCCTTTTTCTTGAATCTGCCGCCGACGATGTCGTGGACGGCGTTGATCGTCACGAAGGCGCTTTCGTCGATGTCGAGGACGGTTTCCTTGAGTTTGTCGACTTCGAGGCGCGTGACGACGGAGTAGAGAACCTTTTTCTCCTCGCCCGTGTAGCCGCCTTCGCCGTAGAGGAGGGTGACGCCGCGTCCCAATCGCTCGGCGAGAGCGACATTGATCTTGTCCGGTTCGTTTGTGACGATCATGACGGCGTAGGATTCGTCGAGTCCCTGGACGACGACATCGATCATCTTGGCGATGACAAAGTAGGCGACGAGCGAGTACATCGCCTTGTCCCAGCCGAAGAGAAGGCCGGCGCTCGAGAGGATGAAGAGGTTGATGAACATGACGACTTCGCCGACGGAGAAGACGGACTTCTTGTCGAGGATGATGGCGACGATCTCCGTGCCGTCGAGCGAGCCGCCCGAGCGGATGATGAGTCCGACGCCGAGTCCGACGATGATGCCGCCGAAGATGGCGGCGAGAAAGGAGTCGTGCGTGACGGTCGGAAACGGCGCGAAGTAGGCCGACCATAGAGAGAGAAGGGCGATGGCGGTCAAGGTGGCGAGGGCGAAGGCTTTGCCGATCTGCTTGTAGCCGAGGTAGAGGAACGGAATGTTGAAGAGGATGAGAAAGACGCCCAGAGGCTGCTCTGTGATGGCATGAGCCATGATGGAGAGGCCGACGACGCCGCCGTCGATGATGTTGTTTGGGATGAGGAAGAGCTCAAGGCCGACGGCAGTGATGACGGCGCCGATGAAGATCGTCACATATTTCTGCATGAGGGCGAGCAGGCGCTTCTTGCGGTTTTTCTTTTCTTTTTCCATGGACAGCTCCTTTCTTGTGGCTTGTATACTTTCTCATTATACGGAAAAAATAGAAGACGTGCAAATTTTTATTTGACAACGAATGTTTCCTGTGATAGAATCACTTATGTTGATTGCGAGAGCGGTCAGCTTGTGACTCAGTAGCTCAGTTGGATCAGAGTATTTGACTACGAATCAAAGGGTCGGGGGTTCGAGTCCCTCCTGGGTCACCATCTTGAAGCTTTGCGCTGGTGAGAGCCGGCGCTTTTTTTGTGCGTGCAGGATTCTGTCCGCATGCGTATTTTAGGCATTGTGGAAAATTGTGAAGATGCTTCATTTTCCTCTTTAAAAATGAAGGTGATTCATGTATAATGGAGGAAGAGTATTGGCATGGGCGCTGCGAGACGCGTATGCTGAGATGCCTGCGGGGAGCGCCGCAAGGTGGCTTCCGAGTCAGAGGGGGATTTTTATGGAAGAAGAGAAGCTGAGCCGCCGCGAGCTGAAGAAGATTCAGTCGCGCCGGGCGATTCTCGATTCGGCTGCGAGCCTGTTTCAGAGCCGCGGGCTCGACGATGTGGCGATTGCGGACATCATGAGCGGGGCGAATCTTGGCATTGGTACATTTTATAATTATTTTGATTCCAAAGATGATGTCTTGATGGAGCTTTTGGGGCGCATCATGAAGGAGCTCGGGGAAAGGGTGCGCCTCTTGTCGGAGGAGAAGAAGCCGGTGACGGAAATCCTGCGCGAGCTTCTGCTGGCGGCGGCGGTGCTGCTCGCGAAGAACCGCTACGTCCTGCCGCTTTTCCTGCGCGCGGCGCAGCAGGCGACGCTCCTGAAGCGCTCGGAGGCGAGCGTCTCAGCGCCGCCCTTCACGGTGCTCTTCACGCGTCTCGTCGAGGAGGGGCAGGAGCAAGGCGAGTTCCGCCGCGACATACCGACGGCGATCATCTCGGAGCTGTTTCATTCGCTCTTCCAGGCGGCGGCGTTCAGTAAGCTGGGGCTTCCGTTCGAGGAGAACGTGCGCTTGAAGCTCGGCTTGATCCTCGACGGCATGCGCGTGATCAAGAGCGAAGAAGAACAAGAGTAATGAACGGGAGGCTGTTTATTTTATGATCAGTGTAACGAAGCTGCTTTTTGCACGCGAGTATTTTGGCGATTCGCTGCGCTATACGAAAAACGCGCACCGCATGAGAAACGGTGCGGCAGAAGGCATGGGCCCCGTCGTCGTCTGGAATTCGACGAAGACGTGCAACCTCAAGTGCCGCCATTGCTACATGAATTCGGACGCCCAGAAGTATCAGAACGAGCTGACGACGGAGGAGGCGCGGCGCTTCATCGACGATCTCGCGGACTTCCGCGTGCCCGTGCTGCTCTTTTCGGGCGGCGAGCCGCTCCTTCGTCCCGACTTCTTCGAGCTTGCCGAGCATGCGGCGGCAAAGGGCGTGCGCCCGACGCTCTCGACGAACGGCACGCTCATTGACCGTGCGACGGCGCAGCGCATCAAGGACATCGGCGTGGGCTACGTCGGCATCTCGCTCGACGGTCTTAAGGATGTGAACGATAAGTTCCGCGGCAAGGAGGGCGCCTACGAGGCGGCAATGCGCGGCATTCAGAACTGCACGGCGGTCGGGCAGCGCGTGGGGCTTCGCTTCACGATCAACCATCACAACATCATGGAACTCGACAAGATCTTCGATTTCATCGAGGAGGAGGGCATCAACCGCGTGTGCTTCTATCATCTCGTCTACTCGGGGCGCGGCAACGCGATGATGGAAGAGGATGTGACGGCAGAGGAGTCGCGGCGCGCCATGGACACGATCATCCGCCGCACGCGCGACTTCGAGGAGCGTGGGCTGGAAAAGGAGATCCTGACGGTCGACAACCACTGCGACGGCGTCTACATTTACTTGAAGACGCTCAGGGAAAAGGGCGAGGCGGCGGCCGAGCATGTGTGGAAGCACATTTCGATGAACGGCGGCAACCGCTCGGGCATCGCTTTCGGCGAGGTCGATCCCTTAGGCTACGTCCATCCCGACCAATTCACGCAGCATCATACTTTCGGCAACGTGCGCGAGAGGAAGTTCGGCGAGATCTGGCAGGACACGTCGAATGCCATCATGGCGGGGCTCAAGGATCGAAAGCCGCTCCTTAAGGGTCGATGTTCCTCGTGCCGCTACCTTTCGTGCTGCAACGGCAACTTCCGCACGCGCGCCGAAGCGCGTACGGGTGATTTCTGGGCAAGCGATCCTTCGTGTTATCTGACGGACGAGGAGATCGGACTCGTGGGCGAGGAGGCGGCGATATGATCATCTCATGGAACACGACGAACGCCTGCAACATGTACTGCAAGCACTGCTACCGCGATGCGGGCTGCAAGGCGGAGGAGGAGCTTTCGACGGCGGAGGCGAAGAAGCTCCTCGATGAGATCGCGCGCGCGGGCTTCAAGATCATGATCTTTTCGGGCGGCGAGCCTCTGACGCGCCCTGACATCCTGGAGCTTGTCGCGCATGCGACGAAGCTTGGCCTGCGTTCGGTCTTCGGCACAAACGGCACCTTGATCACGCCTGAGATGGCACGCGACTTGAAGGCGGCGGGCGCGATGGGCATGGGCATTTCGCTCGACTCGATGTCGCCCGCGAAGCACGATACGTTCCGCAGCTATCCGGGCGGCTGGGCGGGCGCCGTCGAAGGCATGAAGAATTGCCGCGCGGCGGGGCTGCCGTTTCAGATTCATACGACGGTCATGGACTGGAACGAAAAGGAGCTGGAGGCGATTACGGACTTCGCCGTGGAACTCGGCGCTGTGGCGCACCACTTCTTTTTCCTCGTGCCGACGGGACGCGCCGAGACGATCGAGGAGGAATCGCTTCGTGCCGAGGCGTACGAGAGCGTCCTGACGCGCATCATGAAAAAGTCGGAGGAAGTCGCGATCGAGCTCAAGCCGACTTGCGCGCCGCAGTTTTTGCGCATCGCGGGGCAGATGGGCATCAAGACGCGCTTTCGGCGAGGCTGCCTCGCTGGACTCAGCTATTGCATCATCAGCCCGCGCGGCAAGGTGCAGCCGTGCGCCTACCTCAACATGGAGCTCGGCGACGTGCGAAAGACGCCGTTCGACGAGATCTGGAAAAACAGCGAGGTTTTGCACAAGCTGCGCACGCTCGAATACTCAGGCGGCTGCGGCACCTGCGACTACAAGCGCGCCTGCGGCGGCTGCCGTGCGCGCGCCGCTTACTACAACGAGGGCGATTACATGGCGGAGGAGCCTTGGTGTCTTTACCACGGGCGCAAGGGATAGTATAATGGAACAGGCAAGGGCGGCGGTGCGTCGAGAAGCGTGCCGCCGCCTTTTTAGCAGAAAGTTTCAGGAGCACGGATAAAATGAAGTTTGTCACAAAATGATGGTGCTGCATGGATTCGTGCTTCCTAAGAAAGGCGGCTCTTATGATCAAGCTGGTATTTTGCGATATGGACGGCACGCTCCTCGACGAGCGCGGCGATTTGCCCGAAGGGCTCGGCGCCATCCTCGCCGAGCTCAAGGCGCGCGGCGTGATCTTTGCGCCTGCGAGCGGCAGGCAGTATGCGGCGCTTTTGCGCCACTTCCGCCCGTGGGCGGCGGATCTCCTCTTCTGCGCGGAAAACGGCGCCTACGTCGTGCAGCGCGACGAGGAGCTTTTCTCGACGACGATCGAGCCGCCCCAGTGCGAAGAAATCGTGCGCCGGGCGCGCACCGTCGAGGGCGCCTACATCGTCTGGTGCGGCAAGGAATACGCCTATGTGACGAGCCGCAACGAGGCATTTTTCACCGAGATGGAAAAGTATTATACGGAGTATAAGATCGTCGAGGATTTCTCCGCCGTGCATGATACGCCCGTCAAATTCTCCGTCTGCGATCCCGTGCAGGCGGATGCCGAGCGCACGATCTACCCATCTCTCGCTTCTTTGGAAGGGGATTTGAAGGTCGTCGTCTCCTCGAACTATTGGGTCGACATCATGAGGACGGGAGTGAACAAGGGCGCCGCCGTGCGCCGCGTGCAGCAGCTCCTCGGCATTCGCCCCGAGGAGTGCCTCGCCTTCGGCGATTACCTGAACGACATCGAGATGCTCGGCGCCGTCGGCGAGAGCTACGCGATGGAGAACGCGCACCCCGCGGCGAAGGCGGCGGCAAAGCATATCGCGCCGTCCAACCGCGAGCACGGCGTCCTGTGCGTCTTGCGCCGGCTGCTCGACGAAGGGAAAATGTAGGAGGTAAAGGATATGAAGCTCGATTATCACATGCATCTGGAATACGGCTCTTACGATGAAGCGTGGGTCGAAGGATTCTTTCGTGCGGCGGCGGCGCGCGGCGTGGCGGAGATCGGCTTTTCCG
>CAMURM010000105.1 GCA_947097535.1 uncultured Selenomonas sp. | reverse complement strand
GCACCGGAAAACTTCACGGTCAGCGCCTCCTCGTTTTTGAGGTTCGCCGCGAGGAGTAGCGCTCCCGTCATCGTGCGTCCGAGCGCCGCCGCAGCGACGGGATAGCAGTCGTGGCGGCGCACCGCCTCGCCGACAAGCCCCGTCGTCCGCGCCGCATAGATGCGGAAATCGCCCGCGATCGCCTTGACCAAAGTATCCTTCATCCGAGGGATTCCTCCTTATTTCACATCACTTCACTCATCCCACGCGTAGAGCACGAGAATGTCGGGCGCATGGACGCGGTCGTAGAAGGCGACGATCTTGCGCCCCGCTGCCTTACACCACGCATGGCGCAGGACGCCGCCGCTCGGCTCCTTCTCCTCCGAGCTGAAGAAGTCAGCCCTCTCCTCCTCCGTCAGCCCCAGACTCTCCAAAGCGAGCGTCAGGACGCGGCGCAATGCCAAAGAGCGCACGACAGCCTCCTGCTCACTCTTCATGACAATGCTCGAAAGCGCCCCCGACGCATTGACGTTCAGAAAAATGCGCCCTTTCTCCTCGATTCCCAGCAAACTCGCTTCGTAGACGCGATAGTTTTGCAGCTTCACGTCCTTCGACAGAAGCGGCGGCGAAAGGCGCACGACAGAATCCGCCCGCGCCGCCGCCTCGTTATAGCGCACGACGAACGCCGCCGCATCGAGATCCGAAACGCGCACCGCATGATTCGCCCAGCCAACGCCCCCGCTCGTCGCCAGAAAGAACACTACAAGCAGACTGTACCGCAAAAATTTATGCCACAAGGTCAAAATGCCTCCTCAAAACGTTCTAAGCCACCTTGCAAGGTGTATCGTTCATTATAGCACAACGCGGCGCGGATTCAAGAGGATTCCCGCCGCATTCGCCGCTTGCACTGATATTTTCATTGACAAGGGGAAAGGGGTGTAGTACATTGTATGCAGAAAGGGAGAGATGAACATGAGCTTTTCAATCCGACTCACGGACACGGAGAAAGCGCTTGCCGAGAGCTATGCAAAGCTGCACGCGATCTCGCTCGGGGAAGCCTTCAAGCAGGCACTCTTTGAAAAGATCGAAGATGAGTACGACATCGCGCTTGCCGAAGAGGCGTATGAAGAGTATGTGCGCAGCGGCAGGAAGGCGAAGCCGATCGAGGAATTGTGGAAGGAGCTCGACCTTGAAGACGACGTATGAGGTACAGACGACCGCCGCTTTCGATCGAGAGTTCAAAAAGCTCGATCACTATACGCGCCGGATCATCCGTGGCTGGATTGCGAAAAATCTCATGCTCTGCGAGGATCCCCGTGCACACGGAAAAGCGCTCACGGCGAACCGCAAGGGACAATGGCGCTACCGCATCGGCGACTACCGCCTGATCTGCACCATTGAGGACGAGCGACTCGTCATCCTCGCGCTCACCATAGGACATCGGCGCGAAGTGTATTGACGTGCGACAAACAACAGGCAAACAAAAAAGCAGGCGACGCAGCCTGCTTTTTTGTTGTTCAGCTTATTTACGCCTCCGCCGGATGCGCGTCCTCGCGTTCCAGCGTACCTTCGAGATCGTGATCCGTCATGGCGCAGACGGCGGAATCAGACCAGACGTTTTCTGCCGTCTCGATCATGTCGATGATCGTGTAGATGGGCAGGATCACACCCATGAGCCCGAGCGGCGCGCCAAGCGACGACATCAAAGAGAGCGTCAGGAAGTAGCAGCCCATGGGCACGCCCGCGTTGCCGATGGCAGCGAGGACGGCGACGAAGAGCCAGGTGAGCATCGTCCCAAGTGTCAGCTCGAAGCCCGCGTTCTGCATGACGAAGAGCGAGGTCACGAGGATGAAGGCGGCGCAGCCGTTCATGTTGATCGTCGTGCAGATCGGCAGTACGAAGCGCGAAACCGTCGGATTCACCTTGAGGTTCTTTTCTGCCGAGGCCAGCGTCACAGGCAAGGTACCTGCCGAGCTCTTCGTGAAGAGAGCCACGGCGACGGCCGGCGCCATCTTGCGAAAGACGTGGAGCGGATTGAGGCCGCGCACGAGCAAAAAGAGCGGTAGGATGATGAAGAACTGGATGAGGTTGCCGCCAATGACGACAGCCGTGTACTTGCCGAGCGCACCGACGATGACGCCGGCCTCGATCTGCGCCGAAAGCTGCGCGGCAAAAGCGAGGATGCCGACGGGCAGGACGTAGAGCAGCGCGCGGATCAGCGTGAAGAGAAGCTCCTGCGCGCCATGGAGCGCCTTTAAGAGCACCTCACGGTTCTCCGTCTTGGGCATAAAGGCGAGCGCGAGTCCGACGGATGCCGCGATGAGCATGACCGAGAGCACGTTGCCCGAGAGGAACGGCTGCAAGAGGTTGTTCGGAATGACCGAGAGGATATGGTCGTAGTAGGAAAGCGTGCCGAGCTTCTGCGGCACATCCGCCATGCCGGCGCCGATGACCTCAGCGGGCAGATTGCCCGGCGCGATCCACAGATAGAGAGCGAGTCCGACCGCTGCCGCTGAAATCGTCGTCAAGAGCGTGTAGGTGACGGCATGGGCGAAGATGCGCCCCGTATCTTTCTTCGCACCGAGCGCGGCAAGCGTCGTGATGACGGCGAGCGCGATCGTCGGCACGGCGATGAACTGAAACAGGCGCGTGAACACCGTCGCGACAAAGTCAAAGAGCTCGTTCAAGGGCCCGATATTCAGCCAGCCCAGGCCGGCGCCGACGACGAGCGCGAGAAACCACAGGATGAACTGCTTCCCCTGCCCGTTTTGGCGGCTCTTCGCAAGCGCCGCCTGCGCCGTTTTCTCGACGGCTGCATGATTCTTATCTTCCGGCATGCTACCCCTTCTTTCTGCGCCTTGCGAAGCATCGCAACGGCACCGATGCAATCAGTCCCCGCTTCCTTTCAGAAGCAGTTGATGATTAATTCATATAAAACTAGTATGGTTTGTATTATACGACTCTTTGCCTGCGTTGTCAAGCCGCTTCTTCGGAAATCTTTCACCATCGCCTGGAGAAGACAGCGGCGCGGTGACAGATTACGCTGCATCTGCTTTATATTACCATCCCCTTATTACGGGAAATCATAAATATATACATTTTCCCGTAATAACATTACAGGAAGCACGAATAAGCTTCAGCACTAAGGAGACTTTCAATAATATGCCAGCCGGTAGACTTCTCACTACTGTGGAGGAAGAGCACATGATCGGGCATACGCAAAAACAGGATCGCCGTGCGAAGCGGTGGAAGCTTCGCACAGCGATCCTGTCATTAGGTACGTTGAACACCCGCACCAAAATCTCTTACCATGAAAATCCAAGAAGTCAAGCCGAAAGCGCAGACTGATTGGCTCCTTCATGCAACGGCGGCGCACAAACGTCCACTTTGTGGACGTTTGTGCGTGTAGTTTACTCTGATTCCCCGAAGCCGTAGCTGCGCCGTACCATCAAATAGACGAAGCACGGTGCGCCGACCAGCGAGACGAGGATGCCAATCGGCAACTCTGTCCGCGGCAGGATCGTGCGGCACAACACATCCGCCCAGACGAGCAGGATGGCGCCGGCAAAGGCGCTGGCAGGCAGGAGCCGGCGATGCTCCGCGCCCGTGAGCATGCGCATGACATGCGGGCAGATCAAGCCGACGAAGCCGATCATGCCTGCGGAGTAGACGACGAAGCCCACCATCAGGGACGACAGGACAAGATAGCCATGGCGATAGCGCGTCAGATTCCTGCCCAGCGTGATGGCTGTGGCATCGCCCACGAGCATGAGATTCAAAATCTGGCTCTGCGTCCAGAAAAACGCCGTGCCGAGCACGATGATCGGGCAGATCACCGCGAGATTCTCCCATTTAGCATTCGCCAGACTGCCCATGAGCCAGTAAGCGATGGTCTGCATTCCCTCACGGTTGTTGGCAAAATAAACGATAAAGCTCGAAAACGCACTGCAAACGGCGCTCAATGCCATACCGGAAAGCAAGAGCTTGACCGGGCTGGAGTGACCGCCGACGCCCGATAAGATGAGGACGCCCATGGATACGGCAAAAGCGCCGCCCGCCGCCGCAAGTCCCACGAAGTTTTCGCCGAGGAAAGCGCCGAGTCCCAACATGATCGCCGCCGTAGCGCCCAAAGAGGCGCCCGAGGAAATGCCCAGAATATAGGGATCTGCCAACGGGTTTTTCACAATCGCCTGCATGATGACGCCGCAGACAGAAAGCCCCATGCCCGTCAATACGGCGAGCACGATGCGCGGCAGGCGCAAAAGCCAGACGATGTCGTAGACGGCAGTATCGCCGTAAGAGGCGAAGATGCTCCATCCCGTTATGCCGTAGACGATCGAGCCGAAGGCTTGCGCAAAAGAAACCTCAACCGTACCGACCGTCACGGCGCATAAGACGGATGCGATGAGCAGTCCGCTCAAGAGCCACGAGGAAAGACCGCTTTCCATCATCTTGTTTTTCATGCAGCGCCCCCTTCCGATCTGGCCGCATTTTCTCCGGACAATCCTTGCTTGAAGCAGCGAATCGTATCCAGCACCCTTACACCCGGGCAGCGCAGGAGATAGAAGGGCACACAATAGATGCGCCCTTCCTGCACGGCGCGAAGACGCCGAAGCGCTGGATTGGCGCGGAGCCGCTCACGCGGGCTCTGATCCTGCGGCGACGCGGATTGTACGAATATGACATCGGGATCGAGGAGCAGGAGCTGCTCATAGCTGATAAACTCATCCTCCCCCACCATCTGACGATCGGCGCCCAGTACCTCGGCGCCAAGCCGCTCCAAAATATCGCCCGACAGCGTGCGCGGCGTATAGATCGTCAGCTGGCGCGCAGCCGAAGATACGACGAGAACGCGCGGCTTTTCCGCAGCTATCGGCTTCATCTCAGCGCGAATCTCCTGCTCAAGCTGCACTGCCCTTTCCTCTTGATCGACGATCGTACCCAGATCGCGGATAAATTTTAGCTCATCCTCCAACGTGTGGACATCTTTGAAATCCGCGCCGTTCATCGTTGTCATATAGACATTCGTACCGCGCTTCTCCCAAAAATCGCTGCGGCCGATGCCATTGCCCTGTCGCGTGAAATCAAAGAGCCAGCCGACGATCAAATCCGGCTGCAGCGTCAGCATCGTTTCCACATCGGGCACCTGCCTGAGCCGCACGGGAATTTTTTCATACAGCGGCACATTTTCCGGCGACAGGACATCGGTGCCCGACAAGCCGCCCGCCACGATGATGCGATCGGCCGCGCCCAAAGCCAGCAACGTCTCAATCGAATTTTGCCAGAGCGCGACGATGCGCTGCGGATGCTCCTTGTAGTGATAAACATGCGGACGCAAAGCCGAATCGTAGTTTTCCACGACAAAGCCGTCTGCCTGCACGACCGCCTTTTCATCGCCATAAGAGCAGCCTGCCCGAATGAGCGCGAAAAGGAAGAACACGCCCAGCAGAACGCCGCCCAAATACCATCGTTTCATCGCATCATCTTCCCCGAGAAGCTAAAATCCCGCCGTTATCAGAAGCTGCAGCTCGCCGACAGGGAAATCGTGCGCGGCATCCCCGGGGCAATGGAGCTTCCCGAAGCGTACCAGTAGCGCTTGTTGAAGAGGTTGCTGCACATCAGGGAAAGCGTAACATCTTCGCCCGAAACCTGCATCTTGTAATTCAGCCCCAGATCGAACGTCGTGAAGGCAGGCACATCCAAGGGACTGTTGTGGCGGATGCGCGACTCACCGCTGTAATTCAGGCGACCGACAACGGAAAGCACATCGGTCGGCTTATAAACGAGCGCTGCCGTTCCTGACCACGTAGGCAAGCCCAGAACAGCGCTGCCGTTTGTCTGCTTTGCCTGCAGCCAGTTCAGCGCCAATACCATATCGAGCTGCGGCGCGATCTTTCCGACAGCCGAATACTCAACGCCCGAGTATTTCTGCTCCTTGTCAAGTTCCAGATACTGCAAACCGCCTCGCATGACGGCATTCGTTCCCTGCTTGCGCATATTGTAGTAGCTCAGCGTCTGCAAGAGCCCTTTGCTCTGATACTTGACGCCAATCTCGTTCTGCTTCGTCTTTGCCGGCGGAATCGTCTCTCCCATGTTCGCATAGCCGGAGCCTACGACCGTTCCCTCATCAAAACTCTCGCTGTGATTTGCGTACATCATGAACTGCGGCGTGAACTGGTACGTCACGGCAAACGTCGGGCAAGTGGCGCTCGCATCGATCTCCGATGCACTGCTGCCGGCATAATTTCTCGCGCGGATGCCACGATGCCCGTGCATACCGAGCGTGATACCGAGCTTGTCTCCCGGTGCCGTGAAGGTATCGACGATATGCCAGCCAAGCATCTGCA
>CAMURM010000104.1 GCA_947097535.1 uncultured Selenomonas sp. | reverse complement strand
TCCTCTTCGTGTCATAATTCGGTTTGATTTCTGCCATGTTTATTCTCCATCTGCAAAAGCATAGACAACGGTTTCCAATCCCATGTATTGATAATTGCGCACATAGAAGCGATAGCCGCTGTAAAACTCACGCAGCAAGAGCGGTATGCGCCAGATATGTGACATGTCGTGGTAGACGCAGATCGCGAGCTGCGGATGATTCTCGCGGATGAGCCTTTCCGCGCCGCGCAGCGCTTCGATCTCCATGCCCTCGATATCCATCTTGATGAACGTCGGCACATCCCCCGCAAACATCGCATCGAGCGATACGCACTGGATGACGTGTGCGCCCGCCGCTTCCCGCTTCACAGCGGACTTGCCCTCTTGTGCCGCACCGAAGCGGATCTGCTGCGTCGTGCTCGAAACGCCGCACGGCACGATGACCGCACGCGGGATCGCGAGCTCCTCAGCCGCGGCATGGATGCGCGCGCCGAGCTCCTGCTGCGGCTCAAACGCGAAGTAGTCGTGCATCTTCCTGCCTGCTGCCGAAAGAGCGCGCAGCGTGTCGCCGTCAAAGGCGCCGCAGTCGACGAAGAAGCGCATGTCCACCGTTTCCGGCACGTCGTGCGCCGCATACTGCAGGCGCAGAGGCAAAGGATCGGGGAAGATGGAAAAATCACGGCGCAGATACGCCTCGATCTGCGTCATGTAGAAGAAGCGTTCCGCCTCTGTCTGCCAAAGCGCATACGCCGCAAGGACGGCCTCTTCGTCGCCGGCGAAGTCGCGCTCGATGTCGTAGTCGCCGATGAAGATGTTGCGGCAGAACGACGCACTGTCAAAACTCCGCCAGTCGAGCTCGTGCAGCGCAACGACGAGCGGAAAGCCTGCCGCCTGCAGCAAGTCGCGAAGTACAGGCTCATCCTCCAGAGAGAAAAGAGCCGACAAAATAACGACGCTTTCCTCCTTCGGCACCGCCGCCATCTCCTCCAAAGTCAGGGCATCGACGCCCTGCTCGCGCAGCGCCGCCGCACGGCGGTCGATCAGGCTCTTGACAGGAATGCCCGCCTCTTCCAGCGATACCTTGAGTTTCTTGCCAAGATTGCCTGCTCCGTAGAGGAATACATCCCTGTGTGCAAAAGAAGAAACATCCACGGCACGACTGTGCCACCTCGCCGACATAGCGCGCCGCAAATCAGCAAATCTCATTCGCTTTCCACCTCACTCATAACGCTCCAGGGAAAAGACCTCGCCGTCCTCTTCCATACGCCCCGCCATCCTGCCGCCGATGGAAAGATGATCTCGCATGATGTCAAGCAGAGCCTTGGGATCTTCGTAATCGGCAAGCGGCATGCCGAGAATGATATAGTCATAGGTGCGTCCTTCTAAAGCGGCTTCAAGATCTCGCAGAGGCTGACAGAACACCTCGCCGCTGCAGATCGTCTTCAGATCGACCCAATACTTCGCATCCTGCACGAAAGCGGAAAGTGTCGCCCTGCCCAAATCATACGCCCGCAGGCAGTTTTTGAAATGCAGCAGATTGGCGCCGCAGCGCACATCTATGCCAAGAATGCGATTATCCTCGCGTGGCGTCGAAGGATCCAGGCACTTACGGCAAAGCTCATCATCCAGACGCGTATCCGTCCAGGCATCAACGCCAAAGTATTTGCGTCGAAAGGTCTCCCGCCCTTCCCGCAGATCGGTCTGATACGCCTCCTCCGACATCGCCGTGCCCGGCGCATGGTAGACGAAGGTATCACGACAAAACATCAAGCGGTAGCCAAGGCGGCGATAGGTAAAGGACAGATCATCATCAGCAAAATTATAAAAAAATCCATAATCGGCTTCATACATCTTGCGCAGAGAAGAACGAATCAGCGATGCTGTAGGAATGAGGCGCAGGCGCTCCTCCCACTTTTTCGGATCGCTGACATTGTAGGCAGCTGCAGCCTTCTGCATTTCTCCGTATGTAGAAAATTCCAGCTCCACCTGCTGATAATAGCTTGTATAGTTTGCCGCGGGAACGACCATGCCGATGCGCGGATCAGATTCCATACACGTGACAAGATTCTTGAGCCAGTCCTTCGTGACGACGACATCGCTCGGAATCGCGGCAAAGTATTTGCCGCGGATGAATTCATTGCTCGCCGCTCCCTTTGCCGCCAGATAACCGAACAAGGCGCCGCGATTTTCCCTGACATGGAAGATGCGCTTGCGCGGATGATCAATGCTGCAGAAAAAGTCCAGCGTGCCGTCGGTCGAGCCGTTGTCCACGAGCAGCAGTTCATGGTCAACATTCCGCGTATAGGCAAGGAGGGAATGAAGCGCCATCTTCGTCTGATCTTCCAGATGATTGTAGGCTTGAAAATACACCGTCACCAACGGCGGCTCATCGCCGACGCAGAGATGAGCCGCCGCCTCACGTCGCGCAAGGACATCGCTCGCTTGAACGTCGGCGCCCACTCCCCCCACATCGATCTCCACAACGTCTCCGTATTTCACGCTCATCTTCCTCCGTATCCGCAATTCGACGCTATATCTGCAAATCTTATTTATATCGAAATTCTCGGGCGCTTCCATAAGGTTTTGCCGAGATTCATCAAGGAAGCATTTCATTTGGAAAATGATCTCGCCTCTGCCTGCTTCCGCCTTGCGTGATCGAGAATCTTTTCCTTCCTTTGCGCCAACATCGTACAATAAAAGCGCTTCTTCGTAGCCGATAAAAAACTGCAGGCAGAAACAATGCCTTCCACCTGTCCTTCATCAATACGAGGCAAAACACGAAGAAGCGCTTCCGTACATTCTTGACTTCGATTATTCGTTATGTAATCGAAATAATTGATTTTTTTATCGTTCTCCTTGATTGCCGACGTCGGAAAAACATAAATGCGATTCTCGATTTCTGCCGGATCACTCAAGACATGCTCCATCCCTATCTCATCAATTTGCGGATACAGACAGGAGCCACAATCATAGATCGGCGCAATGCGCGCCACTTCCTTATCAGGATTGACCAGGAAGCCCCAATTTCCGTTATGACGGTCAAAATTCCCCAGGTAAGCATCCATGATGAACATGTCCCAGAAAAAATTCCGCACTTTTATCGGATCGATCAGTTTCTGGGAGTCTATCGCATCAAGAATTGTCGCGAGTTCCGTATCATAGCCGTTGGAATCTTCACTGCTGTAATTCAAGCAGCCGTTCTTGATCTTTGAAAACTCGATGAGCTGATATCCTGAATGAACAAAATCCCTGCAGGCCACGACCTCTTTTTCCCTGCCATTGAGCCGATAGCTTCCATAGAGAGTTTCCTGCACATCAAAGCCCGCAGCTGCATAGATATGGCATGCGAGATATTCACTGATGCAGGCATTCGTATAAAACGCACTCGCCCTCTTCTTCGGCGGCAGCTTCATCATATAGTTTTCGCCCTGATACAGGATACAGCTCTTGCCCCCGTTGCCGCCGCCATAGGCACGATAAGGATTGATCCTGCAGGAGGTAAAATCAATCATACAGCTCACTCCGTTTCCCAAAGATATTTCGCTCGCAAATACGCCGCCTGCTCACTGCTGATCCGTCCGTCAACCTCGGCAGAATTGATGGATCCCTGCACCTCATCGAGCAGGCAATCCAAATAGAGTGGCTTCTCCACAAGTCCCACTTTAAGGGCATCGATATCGTGTTGGAGATAGGCTGGCAGGTTCACTTCCAAATATCGTTTTTCTTCCGACATTGAGAATCCTCCCTTCATGGTATGCTACTATTATAGCATACCCTCGTTTTTCTGTTCAAAGGCATGAAGCCCCCCCTTGACCTCAGCCGACAAAAAATGGGATAATTAAGGAACCACTGATAAAATGATCTCATCCCGGGAAGAACCCGGGGACGTCAGCTGCAAGTCCATCTATCTATAATTTCCAAACAAAAGGAGATGCTGCCATGAACGCCTGTCCTGAAAGCCTTGCGCTCGCGACGAGGGAGAAGATCGACCGCGTGCTTGAGGCTCATGCCTACGACCCGACGCAGATCGTCGGCATCCTGCTCGACGTGCAGGACCTCTTCGAGCGCCACTATGTGCCCGAGCCTGCCGCCTACTATGTGGCGGAGAAGCTGCCGCTGAAGATCTCTTTGATCTACGACTGTCTTACCTTCTACGCGAGCCTTTCTCCCACGCCGCGCGCCAAGTATCCGATCCAGATCTGCGACTCCGTCGTCTGTCGCATCAACGAGAACGAAACCCTGCTCACGGCGCTCAAGAGCCTGCTCGGCATCGACATCGGCGAGGTCACCTACGACGGCCGCTTCACGCTCGAAAAGACGCCGTGCTTCGGCGCCTGCGACATCGCGCCCGCCGTACGCGTCAACGGCGAGGTCTACGGCCACCTCGACAGCCGCGAAAAGATCGAGAGCCTTCTGCAAACGCTGCAATAAGACCCCGCGAAGGAGCACTCCAAACCTCCGCGGAAAAGCCCACCACGAAGGGGGCTGTATGAACGGAACGGAAACAACATCCGCACGAAAGGAGACTATATGAGCAAGGTTTCTTTCATGACCAAGAACTTCCGCCGCTACGATCCCATGTCCATCGAATCGTACCTGAAGATCGGCGGCTTCAGCGCCCTCAAGAAGGCGGTCACGATGGACGGCGAGGACATCGCCTCCCTTCTCTCCGAAGCGCAGATCAAGGGGCGCGGCGGCGCCGCCTACCCCATGGGACGCAAGTGGTCGCAGGCGCGCGCCGTCAAGGGCGAGCACAAGGTCATCATCTGCAACGCCGACGAGGGCGAGCCATGCACCTTCAAGGATCGCGAACTGATCACGAACGACCCCTTCAACCTCATTGAGGCCATGACGATCGGCGCCTGGAGCATCCGCGCACAGGACGGCTACATCTACCTGCGCGAAGAATACGCGCACCTTCGCTCGCGCCTCAAGAACGCCATTGAAGAGGCGGAGCGCTGCGGCTTCCTCGGCAAGAACATCCTCGGCAAGGAAGGCTTCGACTTTCACATCCACCTCCGCTCAGGCGCGGGCGCTTACGTCTGCGGCGAGGGCACGGCTCTCATCCGCTCCATCGAGGGCAAGGCGGGCCGGCCGCGCATGAAGCCGCCCTTCATCAAGCAGAGCGGTCTCTTCGCACTGCCGACGTGCGTCAACAACGTCGAGAGCCTTTCCATCGTGCCGCATCTCCTCCTCGACGACAAGAAGGAATACATCGGCTACGGCTCGGGCGAATCCCTCGGCACGAAGCTCGTCTCTGTCGGCGGCAACGTCAACCGTCCTGCCGTCTTCGAGATCCCCTTCGGCACGACCGTGCGCGAGATCATCTACGAGCTTGCGGGCGGCATCCAGGGCGGCCGCCGCATCCGCCTCATCCAGTTCGGCGGCGCCTCGGGCAAGATCGCCGACGAATCCATCCTCGACGTCCCCTACACCTACGACGACCTCAAGGCGGCCGGCGTGACCGTAGGCTCGGGCGCGATCCTCGTCGTCGACGAGCGCACGAGCGTCCTCGACTTTTTGCGCATGACGCAGGCATTTTTCTCGCACGAGAGCTGCGGCCAGTGTACGCCGTGCCGCGAAGGCGTCCTCCACATCAAGCTCATTCTGGAAAAGTTTGCCCAAGGCACGGCGACGGAAAAGGATCTCGAAAACATGAAGATGATCGCGCGCATCATGCCCATGTCCGCCCTCTGCGGCCTCGGCGAAAGCGCCGAAAACGCCCTTTCCGCCGCCTTCAAGCTCTTCCCTGAAACATTCCGGATTGGAGGCGTCCACTAATGGCAGAAGAAAGAGAACTCGTACACCTAACGATCAACAACATTCCCGTCGAAGTCCCCAAGGGCACGAAGATCATCGACGCCGCGCGCAAGGTGCACATCAATATCCCGCATCTCTGCTACCATCCCGACCAGCGCGTCAAGGCGCGCTGCCGCATCTGCTCCATCGAGGTCACGGGCAGCCGCCGCCTCATGGCAGCGTGCGCAACCGAAGTCTGGGAAGGCATAGAAGTTCATACGGACACGCAGATCGTGCGCGACACGCAGATCGCCATCCTGCAGCTCATCCTCGCCAACCACAACCAGGACTGCCTGAACTGTCCGCGCAACCACCGCTGTGACCTGCAGGAGCTTTGCAGCCGCTTCAACATCGGCCATACGGGACTGCCCATCGTCGTCGAAAGCAAAGAGGATGCGGCGAACAACCCGAGCATCGCTCGCGACCCGACGAAGTGCATCAAATGCGGCCGCTGCATCCGCGCCTGCAAGGACGTGCAGGGCATCGAAGCCCTGAATTTCGCCGGCCGAAGCGACAAGATCACCGTCACGACCGCCTACGACAGCCCGCT
>CAMURM010000103.1 GCA_947097535.1 uncultured Selenomonas sp. | reverse complement strand
AGCAGTCTTTGGGGCGGGGTGGAAGTCCCCACCGGCGGTATAGCCCGCGAGCCTTTTGGCAGATTCGGTGTGATTCCGAAGCCGACAGTATAGTCTGGATGGGAAAAGACGTGCAAGTTTTGTTTGCATTGCGAAGACTGTGAAAAGAGTGTTCTTTTTGCGGTCTTTTTTTGTGCAGAAAAAGGGGAAGCTCGGATAAAAGGGGATCCGCCCGATAGAGGATTTGCATTTATCTGTGCTTCTCAAAGAAAAGAAAGGAGGCGGGAGGATGCAGCGGGACGAGGATTTCATGCGCGAGGCGCTCCTTCTCGCCGCGAACGCGCGCGGGCGCACCTCGCCGAATCCGCTCGTCGGCGCCGTCATCGTGCGCGAGGGGCGCATCGTCGGCGCGGGTTGGCATCGCAAGGCGGGCACGCCGCACGCCGAGGTGCACGCGCTCGCGATGGCGGGCAATCTCGCGCGCGGTGCGACTGCCTATGTGACGCTTGAGCCGTGCTCGCACTACGGGCGCACGGGGCCTTGCGCCGAGGCGCTGATCAAGGCGGGCGTGCGGCGCGTCGTCACTGCCATGCTCGACCCGAATCCGCTCGTCGCAGGGCGCGGCAAGGCGATGCTCGAAGCGGCGGGCGTCGAGGTGACGGTGGGCGTGCTCGCCGAAGAAGCGCGCCGCCTCAATGAAGCGTATCTCAAATGGGTGACAAAGAAACTGCCCTTTGTCACGCTCAAGACCGCGATGACGCTCGACGGCAAGATTGCGACAGCGGCGGGAAAATCGCAATGGATCACGGGCGAAGCGGCGCGGCAGCGCGTGCACGAGATGCGCGATGTGGCGGATGCCATCGTCGTCGGCATCGGCACGGTGCTCGCGGACGATCCCTCGCTGACGACGCGGCTCGCGGACGGCACGGGGCGAAATCCCCTGCGCGTCATCGTCGACAGCTGCGCGCGCACGCCGCTCTCTGCATGCGTCGTCTCGGACGGCGCGGCAAAGACGCTCATCGCCGTCACGCGCGCCGCGCCCGAGGAGCGCTGTGCTGCCCTTCGCGCGGCGGGCGCAGACGTCGTCTGTGCAGGCGAGGGCGAGCGCGTCGATCTCGCGGCGCTGCTGCGCCTGCTGGCGAGTCGTGACATCACATCGGTATTCGTCGAGGGCGGCGGCACGCTGAACTTCTCGCTGCTTGCGGCGGGGCTTGTCGACAAGGTGCATGCGTTTATTGCGCCGAAGCTCGTGGGCGGCGCGCGTGCGCTGACGAGCGTCGAGGGCGAAGGCTTCGCCGAGCTTGCGGATGCCGTAGAGCTCAAAGAGCTCACGGCGGAGATGGTCGGCGCGGATGTTCTCCTCACGGGCTATGTGGCGAAGGGGGCGAAGTAGCCTTTGTTTACAGGAATCATTGAAGAGGTCGGCACGCTTGAGCGACTGGCGGGCGGCGAGATCGCCATCCGCGCGAAGCGGGTGCTCGAAGACGTCGCGCTCGGCGACAGCATCGCGGTCAACGGCATCTGCCTGACGGTCACGCATTTCGATGCCGCGCACTTCACGGCGGACGTCATGCCCGAGACCGTGCGGCGCACCTCGCTTGCCGAGCTCAGGCACGGCAGCCGCGTCAACCTGGAGCGCGCCCTGACGCTGAAGAGCCGCCTGGGCGGGCACATCGTCAGCGGCCATATCGACGGCGTGGGCACGATCGCCGCGCTGAAGGAGGAGGGCAACGCCATCCTGCTCACGGTGCGCGCGGACGCTGGGCTGCTGCGCTACATCGTCGAGAAGGGCTCCGTCGCGCTCGACGGCATTAGTCTCACGGTGGCGCGCGCGGGCGCGGCGGACTTCACGGTCAGCCTCATCCCGCATACGCGCGAGATCACGAATCTGCGCGAAAAGCGCGTCGGCAGCCGTCTGAACATCGAGACGGACATCCTCGGCAAGTATGTGGAGAAGCTTTTTCCCGGCGCGCGAACGCCCGAGGAAAGCGACGCGCCGAAGAGCGCGGGCAAAATAACGATGGATTTCCTGCGTCAGCAGGGATTTTAAGGGAGTGCCGGATGTATCCGTGCTTCCCAGAGATAAGGAGATGCCGCAATTATGTCAGATTTTGCAACGATAGAGCAGGCAATCGAGGATATCAAGTACGGCAAGATGGTCGTCGTCGTCGATGACGAGGACCGCGAGAACGAGGGCGATCTCATCATCGCGGCAGCGACGGTCAAGCCCGAGGACATCAACTTCATGGCGAAGTACGCGAAGGGGCTCATCTGCACGCCGATCGACGGCAAGCGCCTCGACGAGCTCAACATCGGGCAGATGGTCGCGAACAACACGGACAATCACGAGACGGCATTCACCGTTTCCATCGACGCCTATCATACGGAAACGGGCATTTCAGCGTTTGAGCGCTGCCAGACGATCAAGCTCCTGCTCGATCCGACGGCGAAGCCCGCCTCGTTCCGCCGTCCGGGGCACGTCTTCCCGCTGCGCTCCGTCGAGGGCGGCGTGCTGCGCCGCACGGGGCACACGGAAGCGACGACGGATCTTGCGCGTCTGGCGGGCTACTA
Source organism: uncultured Selenomonas sp. (assembly GCA_947097535.1). Taxonomy (GTDB): domain Bacteria; phylum Bacillota; class Negativicutes; order Selenomonadales; family Selenomonadaceae; genus Selenomonas. Next base: position 3,810 of record CAMURM010000103.1, on the reverse strand, counting down.
TCCCGCAGGGCTTTGCTGCGAGATCATGGCGGACGACGGACACATGATGCGCACGCCCGAGCTCAAGGAATTCGCGAAGAAGCACGGGCTCAATATCATCACGGTCAAGGCGCTCATCGAGTACAGGAAGCGCACGGAGAGCTTCGTCGAGCAGGTCGCCGACGTTGACTTCCCGAGCCGCTACGGCCACTTCCGCATCAAGGCGTATGAGAGTGCGCTCGACGGCAAGTGCCACCTCGCCGTCGTCAAGGGCGAGGTCGCGGGCAAGAAGAACGTGCTCGTGCGCGTCCACTCCGAATGCCTGACGGGCGACGCACTCGGCTCGCTGCGCTGCGACTGCGGCGATCAGCTCGCCATCGCGCTCAAGAACATCGAGAAGGAAGGCGAGGGCGTCGTGCTCTACATGCGTCAGGAGGGACGCGGCATCGGCCTCGCGAACAAGATGCGCGCTTACGAGCTGCAGGATAAAGGCTCCGACACGGTCGAGGCGAACGTCGAGCTCGGCTTCGCGCCCGACCTCCGCGACTACGGCATCGGCGCACAGATTCTCTCCGACCTCGGCCTCACGAGCATCCGCCTCATGACGAACAATCCCGCCAAGCGCGCGGGACTTGAGGGCTACAACCTCGAAATCGTCGAGCGCGTGCCGCTCATGGTCAAGGCGAATAAGTTCGACAAGCGCTACTTGAGCGTCAAGAAGGTCAAGATGGGGCATCTGCTCAATGACGATACATTGAACGGCTGAGATTCGAGGAGGAAAAATCATGGCAAAGACGATCGAAGGATTCATCACAGGCAAGGGACTTCATATCGGCATCGTGGCGGCGCGCTTCAACGAGTTCATCACGAGCAAGCTCCTGGGCGGCGCGCTCGATACGCTGCATCGTCACGAGACGAAGGAAGATGACATTGATGTCGCCTGGGTGCCGGGCGCGTTCGAGATTCCGATTGTTGCCAAGAAGATGGCGGAGAGCGGCAAGTACGATGCCGTGATTTGCCTCGGTGCGGTCATTCGCGGCGCGACGACGCATTATGATTATGTCTGCAATGAAGTGTCGAAGGGCGTCGCGCAGGTCGGGCTCTCGACGGGCGTGCCGACGCTCTTCGGCGTTCTGACGACGGAGAACATCGAGCAGGCGATCGAGCGCGCGGGCACGAAGGCGGGCAACAAGGGCGCGGACTGCGCGCTCGCGGCGATGGAGCTTGCAAGCCTCTTGAAGAAGATCGGCTGAGGGGGCGAGAGCATGAAAATCGGCATCATCAGCGATACGCACGGCTGTGAGAAGCGTTGGGAGCTTGCCTATCAGAAGCATTTTCATGACGCCGACCTCATCATCCACGCGGGCGACGTGCTCTATCACGGCCCGCGCAACCCGATGAAGGAGGACTACAACCCCGCGGGGCTTGCCGATAAGATCAACGCGAGCGTGCCGCCCGTCCTCATCTGCCGCGGCAACTGCGACTCCGAGGTCGATCAGCTCGTCTTAAAGACGCCGATTCAGGTGCCCTACGCCTACGCCTTCGTCGGCGGCAGGCGCATCGTCGCGACGCACGGACACCTCATCGAGAGTGACGCTGCTAAGGATGAAGCCGCGCGCACGATGCGCGCAGACATCTTCATCACGGGGCACATCCATACGAACGTCCTCGAAAAACGCGGCGCGACCGTGTTCGTCAATCCCGGCTCTCCGTCTCTGTCGAAGCGCGAGGACGGCAGGGCGACCGTCGCCGTCATGACGGACGAGAAGATCGAGATCTTCGACCTCGATACGGATGAGGTGCTGATGGCATTGAAGCTTTGAGCTGTTTTATCCGTATTTCCCTGAACTCCTCCGAAACGACGCGCGCGTCTCGGAGGAGTTTTTCTATTGGAATCGTAAAATTTGTTTCACATATTTCCGGAGACTCGCCGCTGGTTGAGAGGATTTCTTTTTATAAAGGCGAATTGAATAAATAATGGGAAAAATTAAGGGAGGGAAGTATAGATGGCAATCAGACTGCAGGCAATTCTTTTTGACACGCGCTCGATACAGAAATATATCTTTTCGAGCAATCGCCTCAAGACGAATATCGGGGCGTCGTTCTTGGTCGAAAGTGCCTTTGCGCGCGAGCTCCTTCATGTCCTGCGCGAGCTTTTCGGCGAGTCGGAGGTCGATGATGCGACATGGCGCGAGGTGGAGTCGCCCGACTGGACGCGGATGGAGCAAAGGTGCCGCATCGGCTACATCGGCGGCGGCAATGCCCTGGTGTTGTTCCGTGAGGAAACGACGGATGAAGAACTCGTCGAGGTGATTCGAGCCTTCACGAAGCGGCTGCTGTGGAAGAGCCCCGGACTGCGCACGGGGGCGGCGCGCGGCGAGATCGTGCTCGATGCGGACGGCTCCTATCGCGTGACGCGCGTGAAGCTCGCGAACGGCGAAGAAGAGGAGATCGACGATCTCACGCACCTCGTCCATAAGCTCAAGGCACAGCAGAATTTGTTCTTTCCTGCGGTATCGCTGCCCTACACGGGCTTGACGCTCTCGTGCGAAGCAAGTGCGGAGACGGCGAACGCCTACGACGTGGACGACGTGCAGCAGGAAAGCCGCTTTATCTCATGGGAAGTGAAGCGGAAGCTCCTGGCGGCGCGGAAGAAGGACGGAATCATCGCGCCTGCCGAGGAGGAGCTTTTGGACAAGCTGCGCAGCGTCCTGAAATCGCTGGAGGGTGAGCCGTTCACTGCATCCGTCCCTTATACTTTCGTGCCTGATAAGCTTGCGGAGGCACTGCAAAAGTATGCGTTTCCCTCGGAGTTTGAGAAGCTCGGACAGCGAGAGACGGAAGACTACATGGCGATCGTCCATATCGACGGCAACAACATGGGCGAGAAGTTCCGTGACTCGGATACGCTGACGAAGCGCAAGAACATGTCGCTCGCCGTCTATAAAAAGACGATTACGGCTTTCAGCGTACTGCTCGACGACATCATTGGCGATTATGCCTCGCTGCAAAAGCACCTCGTGTTGGAAGAAGCCGACGACGGCAAGCTGTTTCTGCCGATCCGCCCCATCGTGCTTGGCGGCGACGATATGACTTTCGTCTGCACGGCGAAGTATGCGCTCGCCTTCACGCGCACGATCATGGAAGCGCTGAACGATTTGGGCATCGACAGCTGCGGCGGCATCAGCATCCTGCCGACCGCCTATCCTTTCTTCCGCGGCTACGAGATTGCCGAGCAGCTCTGCAGCGCGGCAAAGTCGAAGATGCGTGCCATGCGCGAGGAAGGCACTTCATGCTGGCTCGACTTCGCCATCCTGCACGGTGAGCAGCCGCCGACCTTGGAGCAGATTCGAGCGCAGCAATACAGCGGCAAGTGCGGCACGATGCACTTCGGCCCTTATCGTGTCGACGGCGATGCGGCGGAGCCGCAGCATATCGGCAACCTCACCGAGGCTGTGCGCCAGCTCGTGCAGGGCGGGGCGCGCCTGCCAATGAACAAGATCAAGGAGCTGCGCGCCGTGCTTTCGGCGGGCAGACATGAGCACGAACAATTCATGGCGCAGTACCGACGCTTGATCGCACGCGGTGCGAAGATGCGCCTGCCTGAGATCGCGGCATGGGAGCCGTATCGCGAAGCCTTGTGGCAGGCGGGCAGGACGCCTTATGTCGACGCCATCGAGATGATCGACTTCTATGTACCCGAGGAGGTGCAGCATGGCTAAGAAGAAGGACGTGAAGGAGGCGCGCGAAAACAAGAAGAAGGAGCTTCTGGCCAAACATGCCGAGAGCCGCAGGCAGCAGACGGAAATGAACCGGCAGAAGCAGCAGGCG
>CAMURM010000102.1 GCA_947097535.1 uncultured Selenomonas sp. | reverse complement strand
GACTCGCCGTGGTTCGTGTCGTAGCGTGCCGACAGCGCATGACCGAGCTTGTGCACGGAGAAATCCTTGTCACGGCCGAGTCCCGTGAGTCCGCAGTGCGAGATCGTGCCGCACCACATGATCTCGCTCATCGCCTCGTAGTTCTTGTGATGCGCGAGGACTACGGGCGCGTACTTCGCAACATTCTGCAGGAGCGCTTCGGCGAGGAGATCGGTGAATTCGTTGCCTTCCGTATGCGTCATGTAGCGCTCAAGCGTGTGCATGACGATGTCGGCGATGCCTGCCGCAAGCTGCGGCGAGGACAGGGAAAAGGCGAGCTCGGGGTTCAAAATGGCAAACGTCGGGCGGTTGAACGGCGACGGCAGTCCCGCTTTCTCGCCCGTTTCCTCATTCGTCAGCACGGAGGAATCGCTCGTCTCGCTGCCCGCCGCAGGAAGCGTCAAGATGACGCCGACAGGCAGGCTCTTTTTGAGCTCTTTCTTGCCCGACCAGAAATCCCAGATATCGGTTTCGGGATTCGCCGCGCCATGCGCGATGGCCTTCGCCGTGTCGATGACGCTGCCGCCGCCGACGGCGAGAAGGAAGTCCGCCTCGAAGTCCATCGCCTCGCGCACGGCCTCACGCGCAAACGAAAGGCGCGGATTCGGCCGCACGCCGCCCCGAACGGAGAAGGCAAGGCCCGCCGCCGTGATGACGCGTTCGACGCGCGCGAGCAGCCCGCTCTTGATGACACTGCCGCCGCCGTAAACGATAAAGACGCGATGTGCGCCGTACTTTCGAAGAAGCTCCGCCGTGCGCTCTTCGACGCCGCGGCCAAATACGATCTCTGTCGGACAATGAAAAGAAAACTCCTGCATGTTCGTACCTCCCCATCTTCAATGCTGCAAAATTCCTGCACGGTGCAGGCGGTCGGAAACAAAAGCTGCACGCCTCTGACCTCGAATCAGATCCAGCTCGGCTCTCGGCGCGAGGGAGAGATGGGCGGCGTGAGGAATTCCGGGCGGTCGCTGTCCGCATCGCTCCAATCATCCCAGCCATCCCAATCGCTCCAATCATCCCAGTCGCCCCAGTCGTCCCAAGGCGTTCGGTCATCGTGCGAGCCGAGAGCGCCCGAATCACCCGGATTGCTCCCGCCCGTGCCGATGCCGTCCGCGGCCTTCTTTTTCGCCCGCCAGGTTTTGTCCTGCCAGCCGCCCTTCAAGCGGAGCAGAAAAGGCTCCGCCTCGCTCTTGCTGTTTGAGACGATATAATCCGAGATGCCGTTCGCGTCATAGACGTCCCGCTTGCCACGCAGATACAGCACGCAGACGAGCTGCGCCTTCTTGAGATCCGTCTCGCCCGACGGCAGATAGCAAAAGGCGATATCGCGCCAAGCGCCATGATCGCCAAAACGCGCCACATCGTAGATCTGCGCGATTTCGAGGAACAGCTCCGCTGCATCCGCGAGCTGCTTTTCATTCGTCAGGAAAACGGTATCGACGCCGCCTTGGTAGCCGAGATGCGCCGCCTTCTCCTCGGGCGTGATGAAGCGCAGGCCGCGCTTTTTCGCGCACTCCTGCACCTCATCGTTGAGCCGATCGAGGCAGCGCTCAGGATAGTCGGTATAGTAGGAGCGCCCACCCGGCAGGATAATGAAGGGGATCGACGCATTGATAGGCGCGACCTTCGCATGCGCGGTGAACGTGAAGTCGCGCTCCTTGTCGCGGAAGGCGTAGTCGACCCTTTTCCACGGCTTTTCCTGCGTGACCGTCTCACCCAGATATTCAAGCTCGACGGGAAAATCGTACTCCGCCTCGATTTTTTCGCGCACCTCGTAGGCGGAATAAGGCTCGCTGTTCTCATCGCAGCCGCCCGTGAAGAAATAATATATGCCGTAGACTCCCAAGCCCACAAAGAGGAAAAACGCCGCAAAGCCGATCGCGATCGCCAGCTGCGCATCCTTTGGCACCTTCATAGGATTCCTCCTCTCCATCGTTTGCTGAATTGTTTTCTCCATTATACGTTTTCTTATGGTGCAGCGTCAATATATGGCTTGTCCGCCGCAGGCACTCGTGTTATATGCAGGGCGGCAAACGGCGACTTTTATATAAGCGACAGGTATATCATACGCTGGGCGACAAAGACGATGAACGGCAAACTGATATGCAAAAAGCCCCCAAACTTTTGCATGTGGGGGCTTTTCACCTTGCTGTCTCAGAATGTCATATTCACGCCGCCGCGCCAGATTCTGCCGTCGTAAGCGAGAGCATCGCTCTCTTTGTCGAAGATGTTGTCAACGCCGAGGTAAGCGCTGAAGTGATCATTGAACTTCTTGCTGACGACGAGGTTCAGGATGCTCAGAGAAGCATTTTTAGCAACGGTTCGGGCATTCCTGCCGCTGCCAACAGTTTCCTCGTAACCGTAGCCTGCAATCCAATCGTTCCAAAGCGTCGCGTTCCAGCCATGCTTCGCATCATCGTAGCTGAGCTGCAGGCTTGCCTTGTGATAGGGACGATAATCCAGACGCTTGCCATCGTCATTGCGTGCATCAAGGTAGGTATAGAGACCGCGCACGGAGAAGCCATTGCCGAGCGCTTGCCTTGCTTCCAGTTCGATTCCTTGTAAAATCGCCTCTTTTACATTTTGATATTTTATGTGTATAAATCCAATCGGAGGCGGTCCCGGATGGATGATCGTCCGGTGATCGAAGGTGCCGTTAATCAAATCGCTGACTTTGTTGTGAAAATATGTCACCTTGCCAAAGGTCTTGCCCTTTTCCAGCTCAACCCCCAAATCAAAATTCAACGCTGTTTCTGGTTTAAGGTTGGGATTGCCATGCAGCCAAGGTTTCATAGTTCTGCCGCCCGGCATACCTGGCCAATCCAAGTAAAGTTCGCTCGCTGTCGGTGCGCGGTACGCCGTACCGATGTTCGCCTTGAAGCGCAGATCTTTATTGATCTTATACGTGGTACCGAGTTTTCCCGTCACTTTACTGCCGAAGGAACTGCTGTAATCCCAGCGTATGGACGGAATGAGCAGCCAGTCAGGGCTTGCGAGCCACTCGTCCTGTACATAAAGCGCGGCGTATCGCACGGAGTTTTTGCCAAACGGGCTTGTGATACCGTTACGTGATATGAAACCGCTGCCCGTCAAGCGCGTACTATCGTAGTCCTCTTTGCGATATTCACCGCCAAAGGTCAGCAAGTGATCGTTCGTCAGCTGCAAAGAGCGTCTGCCATCGAAAATCAAGGATTTGAAGGTCATATCATCGAAGCCGAGAAAGTTGCTGTTCGCTCTGTCCCGCCGTTCTTGATCCTTATGAAAGCGGGTGTAGTAAACTTGCGCCTCATAGTCGCCGCGCTTGTCGCGCCCCGCGTACTTGACGCCTGTCGCTACGCGCACCTGGTCATAGTCTGCACCTTGGTTATCAATCTCTCTGGCGTAGAGGTCTTCTTTCATGTAGTCGAAGAAGACATCCAGCCACTTGTCCTTTGCCACGTCCAGGCGACCTTCGATGTTGAAAAAGTACCTCTTACCAAACTGATTGCTTATGGCCTCGTCGCCGCGTTCGCGATAATCCGAGAGCTTGAAGCTCGTCGAGAGATTCCATCTGCCTTGCTTTCCCGTGTCGTAGCGGATGCCGCCATCCGCGCGGCGCGTTGTCCAATCTGCCGTGACAGTGGTCTTCTGCTCGTCCGCTTTCTTGCGAATAATATTGATGACACCGCCAAGGGCTTCCGAACCATAGAGTGAGCTTGCCGCGCCGCGCACGCTTTCGATGCGCTCAACATCGTCCATATTGACGCGATCCAGCTCATAGAAATTCATCGTAGATCCTGTATCTTCCGTGCGCACACGGCGGCCATCAATCAGAATCAACGTCTGGTTCGTGTACATGCCGCGAATGGATACTTTATTGCCCACCATGCCGTTTTCCATCAAGTCCAGACCGATGGCGAGCTGCAGCGCTTGGCGCACAGATTCCGCGCCCATCTTGTCGATGTCCTCGCGCGTGATGACCTCGACGGAGCTAGGCGTTTCTTTGACTTCCTGCTCCGTCCTCGATGCCGTGACGACGACGGCGCCCGTTTTGATCGCTTTTCCGTCCTCCTGCCTCTTCTCCGCCGCCTGCACGGGGACGCTCATGGCAGCGAGGATGGCTGCCGTCAGCAGCAGGCTCTTCTTCTTTGTGATCTTTTTCAGCATTACTCCATCTCCTTATCCTTGTGTTTCTTAGAATGTCATATGCACGCCACCGCGCCAGACTCTACCGTCGTAGGGAAATGCTTCGTTCTCTGCTTCGAGTATGTTGTCGATGCCGAAGTAGGCACTGAAGTTGCTATTGATTTTTTTGTTGATGACGAGGTTCATGATGTTGATGGAATGATTTTTTGAGCTCGAATAATAGCCGCTCGTCCAATCGTTCCACAGCGTTGCATTCCAGCCGTTCTTCATATCGTCGTAGCTGAGCTGCAGGCTTGCCTTGTGATAGGGACGTTCCTCAAGTCGCGCTCCCGTTCTGTCGTCACGCGCATCGAGGTAGGTATAGAGGCCGCGTACGGAGAAGCCATTGCCGAGCGTTTGCTTCGCTTCCAGCTCGATTCCTTGCAGCGTTGTTTTACCTATATTTGTATAACCATAATGGTAGGTGGGCGGTGACGGGAGCCGAATCCTACCGATCAAATTATCGACTTTGTTATGAAAGTAGGTGATTTTCCCGAAAGTCTTTTCTTGACTCCACTCGAAGCCGAGATCGAAGTTCAGTGCCGTTTCGGGTTTGAGGTTTGGATTCCCTTCGATCAATATCACTGGATTCCCCCAATCCATATAAAGTTCAAGGGATGTCGGCGCACGATATGCCGTGCCGATGTTCGCCTTGAAGCGCAGCCCTTGATTGATTTTATATGTCGTGCCAAGGTTGCCGGTCACCTTGCTGCCGAAGGAGGTGCTGTGATCGAAACGCACGGACGGAATGAGCAGCCAGTCAGGACGCACGAGCCATTCGTCCTGCACATAGAATGCCGCATAGTTCACCGAATCTTCGCCGAAATTTCTGTTGACGCCCTCGCGCGTGACGCTTTTGCCGCCCTTCATACGGCTGCCTTCATAATCTTCTTTGCGCCACTCGCCGCCGAAGGTCAGCAGATGATCTTTCGTCAACTGCATGGAGCGTCTGCCATCAAAGATCAATGATCGGAAGGTTATGTCATCGAAGTTCCTGAGCCTTCTGCCCGGTATACGTCTTTGGTCTTGCTCCGTATGCAAGCGCGTGTAGTAGACCTGCATTTCATAGTCGCCGTGTTTGTCGCGACCGGCATATTTGATGCCGGTCGACAGGCGCACATTGTCATATTGCACATGGTTTGTGGCATATTCCCGCTGCTCAAGATCTTCGCTCAAGTAATCTGCGAAAACATCGAGCCACTTACCTTCTGCCATGTCCATGCGGCCTTCGATATTGAAAAAGCACTTCTTACCGTATAGATTGCTCTTGTCACCAGTGAAACGCTGGCGATAATCTGAGAGCTTGAGGCTCGTTGAGATATTCCACTTCCCGTGTTTGCCTGCGTCGAAGCGGATGCCACCATCCTTGCGGCGGCTCGTCCAATCTAAAGATACCGATGTTTTCTGTTCGCTCGGTTTTTTGAGAATGATGTTGATGACGCCGCCCAAGGCTTCCGAGCCGTAGAGTGCGCTTGCTGCACCGCGCACGATCTCGATGCGCTCGACATCGTCGATGTTGAAGCGTTCGAGCTCGTAGACATTCGTTGTACTATCCGTATTTCCCGTGCGTACGCGCCGCCCGTCGACGAGGATCAACGTATGGTTCGTTTGCATGCCGCGTATGGAAACGCGATTGCCCACCATGCGGTTTTCTAGCGTATCGAGGCCGATAGCGAGCTGCAGCGCTTGGCGCACAGACTCTGCGCCCATCTTGTCGATGTCCTCGCGCGTGATGACTTCGACGGAGCTTGGCGTTTCTTTAACTTCCTGCTCTGTCCTCGATGCCGTGACGACGACGGCGTCCGTCTTGATGTGCTTTTCAGCGTCGGCCTTCTTCTCCGCCGCATAGGCAGGAACGCTCATGGCGGCGAGAACAGCCGTCGTCAGCAGCAAGCTCTTCTTCTTCGTGATCTTTTTCAGCATTGCTCCAACTCCTTATCCTTGTATTCCTATGAGATATCTAGATACAACGGACGCAAGGGAGCGCAAATTACACACTCCCTAAATGCCCGGACAAGCCTTGGTTTTGCCTGCGGTGGCGATACACTATTCCATTGATCGGCGATTTGCTGATATCTTATTTCTCCGGATACATGATGTCGGCGAGTACCTCAAGTGCATCCGCCGCACGCACGCCGGGATTGATGGCGAAGAGTT
>CAMURM010000101.1 GCA_947097535.1 uncultured Selenomonas sp. | reverse complement strand
AAAAAGATAAAGGAGCTCGGTACAAAATATGACCTGAACTAAAGGACGCGCGGATCAGTTCATATTCATACAAAACGGGGCTGTTGCATGAGTCGGATTTGACTTATGCAACAGCCCCGTTTTTATTGACAAACCTATTCTTTTTAGATATGATTAAAACTGGTTGAAAGATTCTGCCTGTCGCGGCAAGTCTTAGGATGCTTAGGCTGCTTTGCCTGCTGAAAGAAAGGACCCCGATGAAATCACTGACCTTACGCGCCGCTTTTTTGCTGCTGCTGCTCGTTTGCAGCATCGTGCTTGCCTTGGGCTTCGGCTCTGTGACGCTGCCGACGGATACGCTCTTTTCGGAGCTCGCGGCTGCGCTCGCCGGCGAAGCGTCGAAGAACACGATGATCCTCTTCGATATCCGCCTGCCGCGCATCCTCTTTGCGGCGCTTGCCGGAGCCGCGCTGGGGCTCACGGGGCTCCTGATGCAGACGGTCTCGCAAAACTACCTCGCCGATCCCTACATTCTCGGCGTCTCCGCGGGCGCGAGCACGGGTGCCGTCGTCTGCATCGTCTCGGGGCTGGCGCAGCAGCTCTTCGGCTACGGCATCTACATCGGCGCCTTTTGCGGCGCGGCGCTTTCGACGGCGCTCGTGATCTTTCTGACGGGCAGGAGCGGCAGCCCCGTGCGCCTCGTGCTCATGGGCATGGGCATCTCGGCGCTCTTTTCCGCCTTGACAATGCTCGCGATCTACGGCGCGAAGGACGAGGCGCAGGTGCGAAGCGCCATGTTCTGGCTCATGGGCAGCCTCACGGGCATCCAGTGGCAGGTCGTGCCGATCATGGCGGCGGTGCTCGCGGCGCTCATGCTCTTCATCTGGCTCTTGCGCCACGAGCTCGACATTCTGCTGCTCGGCAAGGAGGAGGCGCGCCACCTCGGCATGTCCGTCATGCGCCTGCAGCGGCTCATCGTGCTCTTTTCGTCCGCCGTCGTGGCGATCGTCGTGGCGCTCTCGGGCATCATCGGCTTCATCGGCCTCATCATCCCGCACGCGGCGCGCTTCATCGGCGAGCCGAAGCACGGCGTCCTCCTTTGGTTCACGGCGCTTTCGGGCGGCATCGTGCTCGTCTGGGCGGATGTGCTCGCGAGGAGCGCTTTTCGACCCGAGGAATTGCCGATCGGCATCCTGACGGCGGGGCTCGGCGCGCCCGTGTTCCTGTGGATCATCAGCCGCAAGTACGGAGGGTATTGACATGCTCTCGGTCAAAAACTTATCCTTCGCCATCGACGGCAAGACGATCCTCGATGATGTGTCGGTCGACTTTGCCGTCGGCAAGATCACGGCGATCCTCGGCGCGAACGGCTCGGGCAAGAGCACCTTGATGTCCTTTCTAGGGAAGAACCGCGCGAGCCGCGGCCGCGTCTTCTTCTCAGGCGAGGACATCTGTGCGATCACGCCGCACGCCTACGCGCTCAAGGCGGCAATGCTGCCGCAGCAGCGCGAGACCATCGCGGACTTCGCCGTCGAGGATGTCGTCGTCATGGGGCGCTTCCCGTACAAGAGGCAGTTTCGCGACTACACCGATGCCGACTACGAGATCGCGCGCACGGCAATGCGCCAGGTCGGTATCGAGGCGATGGCGAAGCGCCGCATCGGCAGCATGTCGGGCGGCGAGATCCAGCGCGTCATGATCGCCAAGGTTCTCGCGCAAACGCCCGAGCTCATCCTCATGGACGAGCCGACGAACCACCTCGACGTGCGCTACAAGGTCGCGCTGATGAAGACGCTGCGCGTCTACGGCGGCACGATCATCCTCGTGCTGCACGACCTGTCGCTCGCTGCCCAGTACGCCGACCGCGTCGTCGTCATGAAGGCGGGGCGCATAAGAGCGGCGGGGGAGACAGCCGCAGTCATGCATACCGAGCTCTTAGAGGAGATCTTCGGCGTGCCCTTCGTGCGCTTTGAGAAGGACGGGCGCGTTTATTTGAACTATTGAACGAAACGCGTCAGTAAAGGTATATGAAGAAGGTTTTTCTGTAAGCAAGACGATGCTGCCTTGCTTACAAAACAAGACATATTATACGAGGAGGATTTTCATGAAACAATGGCTGAAGAAAACGGCGGCGGCAGGCATCGCCGCGCTGCTGCTCGCGTCCTTCGCGGGTTGCGGCAGCAACGAGAAGAAGGCGGAGGAAAAGGCGGCGGGCTATCCCGTCGCGTGGACAGAAACGCTCGACGGGCAGGAAGTGACCGCCTCGGTGGACAAGGCGCCGAGCCGCGCCATCTCGATGTCGCAGGCGACGACGGAAATGTTGCTCGCGCTCGGCCTTGAGGATAAGATGGTCGGCACGGCGATGAAGGAGGAGGACATCTATCCACCGCTGCAGGAAGCCTACGACAAGGTCAAGGTGCTCTCGGAGAAGTGGCCGTCCTACGAGACGTTCATGGCGGAAAAGCCCGACTTCGCGACGGGCTGGGAGGTTCCCTTCACGAAGCGCGGCATCCCCGCCGCTTCGATCACCTCGCAGGGCGTGCCCATCTACATTCCGTCCTCGATGCAGAAGCTCGACGCCGACCTCGACACCGTATTTGACGACATGCTGAAGCTCGGCGCGATCTTCGGCGTCGAGGCGAAGGCGCAGGAATGGGTCGACGGCCAGAAGAAGATTCTCAACGGCGTGCAGGAAAAGATCAAGGATCTGCCGAAAAAGCGCGTCTTCATCTACGACGCCTCCGACGGCAAGCCCTTTACCGCCTACAAAGGCTACACGACGAACATCCTGCGGCTCATTGGCGCGGAAAACGTCATGGCGGACGCCGGCGTTGACAAGACGTGGGCGGCTGCGACATGGGAAAGCGTCGTCGCCGCCGATCCCGAGTACATCATCATTGCCGATTACAGCAACGGCATACGAAACGACGACGATTTTCAGCAGAAGGTCGCCGCCATCAAGGACAATCCGCAGCTCGCGAATGTCAAAGCCGTCAGGGAAAACCACTTTGTCAAGGTAAAGCTCTCGGAAATCACGCCGGGCGTGCGCACGGTCGAGGCCTTGAAGCGCCTCGCCGAGGAGATTCACGGCATAAAGCTGCAATAAAGCAGTGTGGGTGCTGCGGCAGCAGCTCGCTTTGCGGCTCTTGATAGATAAGCAGACAAAAAGAAAAGGAGCGTCCGGGCGGCGCTTCTTTTTCTTTTTCAAACAAAGAGCGAGTAGTCAGCGCCCTTTGGGCTTGGCTTCTTGGACTTTCATAGATGGGCGACTTCATTTTATCAGCGTTTCCTTAAGAAAATCTAGCGAAAAAAGAAGGATTTCGAATGCCCGACGGGGAAATATAGCAGAAGGGTTTCGGCGCCTTCGGCACGATGGCGCCGAAGGAACGGTCGGGGAATGTTCCTCACACACGAGCAACGGATTCCAGGGAACGGGAGATGCGAGCCATGGAAAAGGAGCATGTGAAAACAGGCAGGAAGGTTTTCATGGGCAATCATGCCATCGAATATGAAGCATACATCGCTGAGCCGCGCCTGATCGAGGTCGATCCGATGGATTGGCAGAAGCATCTGTCGGCGCAGGAGCAGCGGCGCTTGAAGAAAGCGGAGGCGAAGGCGCGCAAGCAGGCGGAGGCCGAAGAGGCGGCACGCAAGGCGGAGGAAGCGCGAGCGGCGCGCGCGGCAGAGGAGGCGGCGAGAGCCGAGGCCGGCGAGGCAGCGCCCGCTGCGGAGTCGCCCGAAGACATCGCCGCGCGCATTGCCGGTGACCGCACGCAGGCGCAGGCGGACATTCTCGACATCGCCAAGCATGTGGTCGAGGAGGAGTCGCAGGCAGAAGACATCGCCGATCGCATCGAGCGCGAGCGGCGCGAGCGGCAGGCGGCGCTTCTGAATCTGGCGAAGCAGCAGCAGCAGTTGGCGGAAAAGCGCGGCTGACGGCGAAGGTTGGGGCGGAGGAGTTCTATCTGCGCGTATGGCACAGGCTCACCCAACCGCTTCGCCGACGGCGTGCGCCGTCCCGCCTGCTCACACACGGACGATTTTGATGAAAAAATATCAGAAAACCTTGACAAATCAAAGCATTCACTATATAATGAAGACAAGAAAAGGGGAAAAGACGACCGGCGGATGAAGTGACCGGTACCTGCGCACAAAGGGGCGTGAAGACGCAGCCCCGACTACTCGGAAAGGAGGAGAATCCGATGGGGCTCTAAGTCTCAACGATGAGTCGGATGAAAATCGAATGAAGAAAGAATCGCACCTGAACAACGAATGACCGCCGCGCGAAAGCGCGGCGGTCATTCGTTTGCAGCGAGCTGCAGCAAAGGAGCACACTCCCGCGATGAGGAAGCGATGCCCCTGCAAAAGTGCGAGCGGCGCGCTTCTTTCGGGCTCTCGCGTTCTTTGCAGGATCCCCTAAGCCAAAAGCTCGCCGAGATTCTTCATGATCTTCACATGCGGCAGAGCCTCGAAGGCGGCTCTTTCCGTCGTGCCCGTGAGCACGGCGGCGAAATCGACGCCGGCGGCGCGCGCCGCCTCGGCATCGACCGTGTTGTCGCCCGTGTAGAGGACATCGCGCTTTGCGGCATCGAAGCGGCGGCAGGCTGCGAGGATGCCTTCGGGCGAGGGCTTCAATGCCCGGACGTCCTCGCAACCGACGACGAAGTCAAGGAGGTGAGCGACGCCGTCGGCGAGGAACTTTTCCATGATGCGGCGGCGCGTCTTCGTCGAGATGATGGCGGTCTTGGCACCCGCCGCGCGCAGCTTTTCGAGAAGCGGCAGCGTCTCGGGGTAGAAGTGCGTGTTCGGCGTCATCTCCTTGTCGGCTTCCCGGCGATAGTTCACGAGGAAGCGCTCGCATTCGTCGGCGTCCTCGATGCCCGCGATGCGGCGAATCGCCTCCTCCATGGGGAGCCCGATCGTGCGCCGGATCGCCTCGTCGGCGACGTCCTTATAGCCGAGCTTCTTGAGCGTCGTGTGGAAGCAGCCCGTGATGCCCTTCTCGGAGTCTGCGAGCGTGTAGTCAAAGTCAAACAGATAGTAACGGTAGTTCATATTCTTTTCCATGAAACTCCTTCCTTCAAACCAGCATTTCCAAAAAGCGCGCGATGCGTATGCCGAGCGGCGTGCCGATGAAATGACCGATGAGCGAGGCGAGGATGCCGACGGGGATCAAGGCGCCCGAGTATATGCTCGCGACGATGGGTGTCGACGTCGTGCCGCCGATGTTCGCTATCGAGGAGATGCACAGGGTGAACATGTCGAGCCGGAAAAGGCGCGCGATGAGGAACATGAGGGAAAAGTGCACGGCGAGGATGATGAAGCCCGTGAGGATCCAGAGCGGCGCATCGCCGATCTGCAGGAGGGACGAGCGCGAGGCGATGAGCGCGATGAGCAGATAGAGCATGACGTTGGCGACTTCCAGAGAGCCGGCGACGCGGCTGAGCGGCGAAAATGCCGCGAAGATTCCCAGGGTCGCGATGAAGAGCACCGTCCAGATGGATTTCGTGAAAAACGGCAGCGCGGCATAGAGCAGCATGCCTATGCTGTCACCGACGGCAGCGACGATGAAGGCCGTGCCGAGGAGAAGGAAGATGTCCTGGAAGGAAATCTTCCCCGCCCGCTTCGCCTCGTCTTCTTCAAGCTCGTGCGATACGGCATCGATCGCCTTCGTGCTCGCCTTGTTCCAGCGATTGAAGCCCGCAGCGCGCGTGATGAGCCACAGCAGGAACATGACCCACAGCGAATAGTTGATGGAGTCAACGATGAAGGCGCTGCCCATTTCGATTTCCGGAATGTGAAGCGCCAGCTGTATCTCCGCCAGATTGTCGGTATCGCCGATCCAGGAGCCCGAAAGCGCGCCCAACACCATCCAGGCGTGATCGCTGAGATACGGCTTCATGAGGAGGAAGGCGACGGCAAAGCCGATCGCGATCGTCAGCGTCGCCGAGAAAAAGCCGAAGATCATGCGCGGCCCGAGGCGAAAGACCTTGCGGATATCGCATCGCAGGAGCATCGTGAAGATCATGGCGTAGGTCAGCATGGCCGAGAGTTCCCGATAAAGCGGCTTCGTTGCCGACATGCTCCAGACGTCAAGCGTACAGAGCAGCATGGAAACGAGGTAGATGAAGACAACGGCGGGCACAAGTCGGAAGATTGCCCAATCCGTAGATTTTTCAAGAACGAGAATAAGCGAGGAAACGAAGAGCAAAAGCGCGACATAAGTAAATCCGTCGGTGATCATGAGCCGTACCTCTTTCTGCGATTTAGGGAACCACGGATAAATTCAGCCACCCATCTTCACCCATCTGCGCTGTCCTCTCATTGTCGACAAATCCTCGATAGAACCAGCGCATCTGTGCAAATCTGGGCGGCTTCATT
>CAMURM010000100.1 GCA_947097535.1 uncultured Selenomonas sp. | reverse complement strand
TGCCGCGCTCGCTGAGAGCGCCTCGTCGCATCCCATCAGCCGCAGTCTGCAGCAGGCTTACGGCAAGGAGCTCGACCGCTCGCGTGTCACAGACATCGAGGAAATCGGCGGTCTCGGCGTGACGGCGAAGGTCGACGGTATCGAAGTGGCCGCCGGCAATGGCAAGCTCATGGAGCGTCTCGGAATTGAGTACCGCCCGTGTCACCATCCGGGCACAATCGTGCAGATGGCGGTCGCAGGCAAGTACGCCGGACACATCGTCATTTCCGATGCGCTCAAACCGACGTCGGAGGCGGCGATCAAAAGTCTGCATGAAGCGGGCGTGAAGCGCGCCGTCATGCTCACGGGCGACGCGCATGCCGCCGCCGAGAAGGTCGCTGCGGAGCTCGGCATCGACGAGGTCAAGAGCGAGCTTCTGCCTGCCGACAAGGTGCGGGAGGTAGAGCGCCTGCTCGCGGGGAAAACGGCGAAGAAGCTCGCCTTCGTCGGAGACGGCATCAACGACGCGCCCGTCCTCAGCCGCGCGGACATCGGCATCGCCATGGGCGCGATGGGCTCCGACGCCGCCATCGAGGCCGCCGACGTCGTGCTGATGGACGACGATCCGCTGAAGCTGCCGAAAGCGATCCGCATCGCGAGAAAGTGCATGGCGATCGTGCATCAGAACATCGTCTTCGCCATCGGCGTGAAGCTCCTGTGCCTCGTGCTCGGCGCCGTCGGCATTGCCAACATGTGGTTCGCCATCTTCGCCGACGTCGGCGTCATGGTTCTCGCCGTCCTGAATGCGCTGCGTGCGCTCTTCGTGCGAAAGATGTAAGCAAAGGGACGTTCCGCCGCAAAGAGCGGCGGAGCGTCCCTTTGCTGCTATAGGTTGCATCCCATGGTATAATGGAGGAAA
Organism: uncultured Selenomonas sp.; assembly: GCA_947097535.1. GTDB lineage: Bacteria > Bacillota > Negativicutes > Selenomonadales > Selenomonadaceae > Selenomonas. The sequence continues at coordinate 5,474 of CAMURM010000100.1, read as the reverse complement.
GATTGTTGGACTGCGACAAAGGAGGCGGCTATGAAGATTCTGATTGCCTTGGGAGTAAAAGATCATCATAAAGAACAGCTGCAAAGAAATGCGGCAGATGCGGAACTTCATTTTGTTCCTGCCGACAAGGTGCGAGAAAAAGATATCGCCAATGTTGACGCCATCATCGGCAACGTGCCGGCGGAGCTTCTGCCTGCGGCGAAGAAGCTGCGCTGGCTGCAGCTCAATACGGCGGGAGCAGACATCTACTGCAAGGAAGGCGTGCTCAAGGACGGCGTCCTTCTGACGAATGCGACAGGAGCCTATGGCCTTGCCCTTTCCGAGCATCTGCTCGCACAGCTCCTCGCGATGATGAAGAAGCTCTATCCCTATTACGATAACCAAAAAGCGGGGCTTTGGCGCGACGAAGGACATGTCACATCGATCGAGGATGCGACCGTCCTGATCCTCGGCATCGGCGATATCGGCCGTGCGTTTGCGCGCCGCGTCAAGGCGCTCGGCGCCTACGTCATCGGTGTGCGCCGCCGCGAGGGGGCGAAGCCCGTCGGCGTCGACGAGATCGGCACGATGGCAGAGCTCGATTCGCTTCTCTCGCGCGCCGATGTTGTCGTCTCCGTCCTGCCGGGAACGGCGGCGACGATGGGGCTCTTTGACAAGGCACGCTTCGCGGCGATGAAGAAGGGCGCCTACTTCCTGAACATCGGGCGCGGCAATGCCGTCGTCACCGACGATCTCATCGAGGCGATGCAGGAAGGGACGCTTGCGGGCGCGGCGCTCGACGTCACAGACCCCGAGCCTCTGCCCGCCGATCATCCGCTATGGCAGGCGCCGAACGTCTACATCACGCCGCATATCTCGGGCGACGACCACCTGAGTGCGACGCAGGACAAGATCGTCCAGATCGCCGCGCGCAATCTCACCGCCTTCTTGCAGGGCGCGCCGCTCGAAAATCTCGTGAATCGCGAGACGGGATACAGGAACTGAGGAAGATGAGGAGGAATGGAATACAATGCGTCAATGTATGGATATGGCGAACCTGCACCGCAGGCTCCGAAAGATTCGCGGACAGGTCGAGGCCATCGACCGCATGGTCGAAGAGGATATCCCGTGCGAGGATCTTCTCTCGCAGATCAACGCGGCCAAGGCGGCGCTGCATAAATGCGGTCAGATCGTGCTCGAAGGCCACATCCAGCACTGCGTCAAGGACGGCATCGCCCACGGCGACGCGGAAAAGACGGTCGAGAGCTTCACCAAGGCCGTCGAGCGCTTCGCCAACATGGGCTGAGGCGCGCCATACACAAAAAGACAGCCCGCAGGCTGTCTTTTTGTGGTATAATATAGCTGGTGCTATCCTAGCGGGTAGGCGGTCGATTCTTAGCCCCTGATTGGGGGTGTTGCTTATGGAACTGTACGATTTTTGTCGTTGGTTTTCCTCGTGACGATTTGCGTCGTTGCGTTAAAAGCGAAATAAGAAGCCCCGCCTCCGGCTCACAATCGTAGGCGGGTTTTCTTAACTCAAGTACCTTGGGGCTGGCCGCTTACCGGTAGCACCTTTTCTACGACTATTATACGATGAAGAGCAACTTCCGTCAAGCGACGGCGTGCTTTCTTGCGACGTTTTCCACAGAAAAAACACTTGTTTTCCACAGTTATCCACAGATTTTTGGGGATAAGCCTTGCAAGGCTCGATATTTCGGGGCTTTTTCTGCAGGATTTATCCACATGCCAAAGGGGGAGATATTTTGTCCTTTTTTACGAAACTTCAAGAACTGACCTTGCATGAGCTGACCGATTTCCTGCTGCTGCCTGCCTGCATCATGCTCGCGGCGCTAACGGTCGGCATATTCCTCAACAAGCTCATCGATCGCCAGATTCGCGAACGGCTTACCATCGACGAAGATACGGCGTGGTCAATCTTCATTCATGCCCTGCGCGGCGTGCCCGTTTCGTGGTGCCTCGGCGTCGGCGTCTACTGGTCGATCAAGACGATCGACGTCTTTCCGACGATCGCGCAGTTCCTCTCCTACATCCTCTTCGCCATCATCGTCTTCACGCTGACGCGCGTCGCTGCGCGTACGATCACGGGCTTCATCGAGATGAAGACGCGCACGAGCGGCGCGGCGCTGCCGAAGACGACGCTCCTGTCCTCCATCCTTTCCGGCATCATCTATGCCATGGGCGTGCTCATCGTCCTGCAGTACGCGGGTATCTCCGTCGCGCCGATCCTCACGGCGATGGGCGTCGGCGGCGCGGCTCTTGCCCTCGGTATGCAGGAGACGCTGTCGAACATCTTCTCAGGGCTGCAGCTCATTCTCTCGCGTCAGATCCGCATCGGCGACTATGTGAGCATCTCGCCGACGGAGGAGGGCAAGGTCGCCGACATCAACTTCCGCTTCACGACAGTGCAGACCCTGAGCGGCAATACGATCATCGTGCCGAACCAGAAGCTCGCTTCCTCCATTCTCACGAACTACAACATGCCCGCGCAGGAAATCGCCGTCTCCGTTCCCGTCGGCGTCAGCTATGCGAGCGACCTGGACAAGGTGGAGCGTGTGACGCTCGAAGTGGCGAACGAGGTCATGGAGGCTTTCGATCACGGCGTCGAGAGCGATCCTGCCGTGCGTTTCCACACTTTCGGCGACTCCGCCATCGAGTTCAACGTCGTGCTGCGCACGAGCAGCTTCGTCAATCAGTTTCTCTTGAAACATGAATTCATCAAGGCATTGACGCGCCGCTACCGCGAGGAAGGCATTGACATCCCCTTCCCCGTGCGCACGATCGTGCAGGCGAAGGAGTAGCTGCCGCCTGTGCATAACTTTTTTGAAAGAATCTTTCTCCGCGCCCAAAAGCCTTGAAAATCTTGCGAAAGCACCCTTTCCCGCCTGTGGATAAAGGGTGCTTTTCTTGTGGATAAACCACAATATGTAGTTTAGTCCCTTGACTGCCCAATCTACATCTTGTATAATCTTGCTGAGTCGTCCAAGAGGCAAGCCCACAGGGCGCAGCGGATTGGGCAACGACTCGTATGCGAAAACGTCCCAAGAATGCAAGCGCAAAGCGCGCAGCATGATTGGCTGACGTTGACCGCTGCTGCAAAGAATGCGGAGGATTCCGCTCTTATATACTCCTTTGGCGAAGGCGCAGCTTTGCTTTTCTTGCGCTGCAATACATCGTCAACCACAATATATAGAGGAAGGGAAACTGCCCATGACCATCAAGAACATCCAGAAGCGCACGGGACAAATCGTGCCGTTTGACGCCGAGAAGATCACCGATGCCATCCGCAAGGCGAATCTTGAGTCCATCGACGAGACGTTTTCCCGGCATCAGCTCGAAAAGCTCACGAAGAGCGTCATTCACCGCATCGAGGAAGAGGAGACGCCCGCCGTTGAGTTCATTCAGGACGCCGTGGAAAAGGTGCTCATCAAGAACAACTTCGCTTCGACGGCAAAAGCGTACATCCTCTATCGTGCAGAGCACGCGAAGATCCGCGACGCCGAAGGCGACCTCATGGACATCTACAATGAGCTGACCTTCAAGCGTGCCAAGGACGCCGACATCAAGCGCGAGAATGCGAACATCGACGCCGATACGGCGATGGGCACGATGCTCAAATATGGTTCGGAAGGATCGAAATACTTCATCGACCATCATATCCTGCCCAAGGACATCGCAGCGGCGCACATCGACGGCGACATCCATATCCACGACAAGGATTTCTACATGCTGACGGAAACGTGCTGCCAGATCGACCTCTTGAAGCTCTTCAAGGACGGCTTCTCGACGGGGCACGGCTACCTGCGCGAACCGAACGACATCCGCTCCTATGCCGCGCTCGGCTGCATCGCCATCCAGGCGAACCAAAACGAGATGCACGGCGGACAGGCGATTCCGAACTTCGACTATTCGATGGCGCCGGGCGTAAGGAAGACCTTCCGCAAGCTCTACTTCAAGGAGCTGGCGAACTTCTTTGCCATCACGCTCGGCATGAAGCAAGACGACGCGAAGCTCCTGGCCAAGGAGATTCGCCGCTCGCTGCTGCCCCTGGGCATCACAATCGGCGGTGCAGACGTCTACAAGGCGGCGCTCGTCGATTTCCTGCCGGCGCATCAGAGGGCGTGCGGCTACGAGGAAATCTCCGAAAAGCTCGCGGCGCGCGCGCATGACTACGCCTACGGGGCGGCGCTCGATGCGACGGACAACGCGACCTTCCAGGCGATGGAGGCTCTCATACACAACCTCAACACGATGAACTCGCGTGCGGGCGCACAGGTGCCGTTCAGCTCGATCAACTACGGCACGGACACGTCGCCCGAAGGCCGCATGGTCATGAAGAACCTCCTGCTCGCGACGCAGGAAGGACTCGGCAACGGCGAGACGCCGATCTTCCCCGTGCAGATCTTCAAGGTCAAGGAGGGCGTGAACTATAACGAGGGCGAGCCGAACTACGATCTCTTCCGCCTCGCGATGGAGACGTCGGCGAAGCGCCTGTTTCCGAATTTCAGCTTCCTCGACGCGCCGTTCAACCTCCAGTATTACAAGCCCGGCGACTACAACACGGAGGTCGCCTACATGGGCTGCCGCACGCGCGTCATGGGCAATGTGCACGACCCCGAGCGAGAGGTCACATGCGGCCGCGGCAACCTCTCGTTTACGAGCATCAACCTGCCGCGCCTCGCGCTGCTCGCCAAGGGCGACTTGGATGTCTTCTACCGCGAGCTGGACAGCCTCACGGAGCTTGTCATCCGTCAGCTTCTGCATCGCTTCAAGATCCAGTGCGCGAAAAAGGGCAGGAATTATCCGTTCCTCATGGGACAGCGCGTGTGGATCGACTCGGAGAAGATCGGTCCCGACGATGAGATCGCCGAGGTCTTGAAGCACGGCACGCTCTCGATGGGCTTCATCGGTCTCGCCGAGTGCCTGAAAGCGCTGATCGGCAAGCATCAGGGCGAGTCGGAGGAAGCGCAGGCCCTGGGACTTGCCATCGTCGGGCACATGCGCCGCCGCATGGACGAGGAGGCGAAGCGCACGGGGCTGAACTTCACGCTGCTCGCGACGCCTGCCGAAGGATTGTCGGGCCGCTTCGTGCGCCTCGACCGCAAGAAGTTCGGTGAAATCGAGGGCGTCACGGATCGCGACTACTATACGAACAGCTTCCATGTGCCCGTCTACTGCCCGATCGAGGCGGCGAAGAAGATCCGCCTCGAAGCGCCGTACCATGCGCTGACGAATGCCGGACACATCAGCTACATTGAGATGGACGGCGATCCGTCGAAGAACCTCCAGGCCTTTGAGGCGATCGTGCGCTACATGCACGATGCGGGCATCGGCTACGGCTCGGTCAACCATCCCGTCGACCGCGACCCCGTCTGCGGTTACAATGGTATCATCGACAACATCTGCCCGCGCTGCGGCAGAAAGGAGAACGGCCGCCCCTTCGAGCGCATCCGCCGCATCACGGGGTATCTCGTCGG
>CAMURM010000099.1 GCA_947097535.1 uncultured Selenomonas sp. | reverse complement strand
TTCTGCCTTACTCCGACCTCATGACGCTGCTCCTTGCCACGTTCATCGCCCTCTACGCCATTTCTGCCACGGATGCGAACAAGATGGCGCAGATGGCGCAGGCCTTCAGCGCGGCTTTCAATACGGGCGGGCCGTCGTTCTTCAATCAGATGGGGCCGAGCGAGAGCCGTCATGCCGAGCGCATGGCGACGGAGGACAAGGGCAACAGCGCCTACATCCAGGAAGCGAAGGCTCTGGAAGAAGTGCAGCGTGAGCTTGATAACTACATCAATCAGAACGGTCTGCAAGGTGAGCTCAACACGACGATGACGGACGACGGTTTGATGATTCGCATCAAGGAGAAGGCGCTGTTTCCTTCGGGCTCGGCGGAGCTCGTCGGTGATGCGCAGAACATCGGCCCTGTCGTCGCGGGACTTCTTGCGAAGATTCCGGAGCGCGTCGTGATTTCGGGTCATACGGACAACGTGCCGATCGCTACGGCGCGTTATCCGTCGAACTGGGAGCTGAGTTCGCAGCGTGCGCTGAACTTCATGAAGTTCCTCTTCGCGAGCAATACGTCTTTGAATCCGGCGCGTTTCAGTGCCATCGGCTACAGCGAGTACCGTCCGATTGCAGATAACCAGACGGATGCGGGGCGCTCGCAGAACCGCCGCGTCGAGATCCTGATCGCCCGCACGTATCAGTTCAATCCCGACAGCTCGTCGACGGAGACTCTGACGGCAACGCCTGAACTGCCCGGTCCTTCACCCGCGATTGCGGGCGGCGGTACGCAGCCTGTCATCACGCCGATGCGTCCGACGGCGCCCGGCAATATCGAGCGGGCGCAGGAGCCTGCACCCACGAGGCAGGGACAGTAGAATAGTAGAGGAAAGTCGGCTTTATCTGTTTCTGTATAAAGCCGGCTTTTTTGCTGGAACGGCAGCGTCGATGCGTGAGGCTGCATGGCCGTTGCCGCAATCGTAAATATTTTCATGGGGGAGGTGCGCGATGCTTCTGGGACTCGGTACGGACATCATCGAGATCAGGCGCGTGGCAAAGGCGATCGAGAGGGAGTTGTTTCTCGCGCGCGTCTTTACACAGCGGGAGCGTGCCTATTGCGAGGGGCGCGGCGCCGGGCGCGCGGCGTCGTATGCGGCGCGCTGGGCAGCGAAGGAAGCCGTCTTGAAAGCCTTCGGCACGGGGCTCCGCCGCGGAACGCTCCTTGACATCGAGGTCGTGCCCGATGCACTCGGCGCTCCCGAGGCGCATCTTTTCGGCTATCATGCAGATCTGGCGGAGGAAAGAGGCGTGCAGCGCCTGTGGATTTCCTTGAGCCATGCCAGGGAGTATGCCGTCGCACAATGTATTCTGGAGGGGGAGCAGCATGAAGATCGCGTTGGCAAATGAGATGAAGAGAATCGATCAAAGAGCCGTCGAGGAATACGGCTTGCCCGAAATCCTCTTGATGGAAAACGCGGGTCGCGAGGTCGCCGCGGCTTTCGAGGAATACCTGGACGGCGTTGCGGGTAAGCGCATCTGCGTGCTTGCCGGCAGCGGCAACAACGGCGGCGACGCCTTCGTTGCGGCGCGCCATCTGATGAATCACGGCGCGCAGATCAGCATCTTTCTCGTGGGCAACCCGGCGCATCTGACGCAGAGCGCGGCACTCAATCGCGATATCGTCATCAAGATGGGCGTCGTCGTGCAGGTGCTCGAAACGGATCGCGACTGGGATAAACTGCAGGTGACCCTGCGCTTCGTCGACGGCGTCGTCGACGGCATCCTCGGTACGGGCTTCAAGGGCGAGCTGCGTGAGCCTGTCGCGCGCGTTGTGCGCATGGTCAACAGCCATGGCAAACCCGTCATCGCCATCGATCTGGCGACGGGCATCGAAGCGGATACGGGGAGCGCCTCGCCGGAAGCGATCCGCGCCGATCTCACCGTGACCTTCGGATTGCCGAAGTTCGGTCACATGTTGTGCCCCGGGCAGACGGCGACGGGCAAGCTCCTCGTCGATGATATCGGCATACCGAAGGCTCTGCTCGAAGATGAGGCGATACGTCAGGCCTATCTCGATGAGCCGATGGTGGCGCCGATTCTCCTGCAGCGTCCCCTCGACGCGCACAAGGGCTCCTGCGGACGCATCCTCGTCATCGCCGGCTCGCGCGGCATGACGGGTGCGGCGGCTCTCGCAGCGGCCGCTGTACTCAGAAGTGGTGCAGGGTTAGCCGTGCTCGCTTTGCCTCGGAGTTTGCAGGAGATGATGGCAGGCAAACTGACCGAGGTCATGACGCGCCCGCTCGCGGAAACGAGTGAGGGAACGCTCGATATCGCGGCCTTGAGCGATGCCCTGGCGCTGGCGGAGAACTTCGACGCCGTGCTCGTGGGGCCGGGGCTTGGCAGAACGCCCGAGGTGCAGAAGTTCGTACAGGATTTCTGCACTGCCGTCAAGAAGCCTTTGATTCTTGACGCCGACGCCATCTATGCCTTCCACGGCAAGGCGGAGATGTTCAAGAGCTTCGCCTTCGTGCCGATTCTCACGCCGCACCTCGGAGAAATGGCGCATCTGTTGGATCTCAAGGTCGAGGAAATGCGCGCCTCGCTTCTCGATATGACGCGCGAAGCGGCGCGCGAATACCATGCCGTCTTCGTCGTGAAGAGCGAATGCACGATGGTCGTCTATCCCGACGGGCAGGCGTTCTTGACATCGAAGGGGAACGCAGGCATGGCGACGGCGGGCGCGGGTGATGTGCTCGCGGGCACGATCGCCGGCCTCATGAAGCAGACGGCAGCTGGGCTGGCGCCGTTGGCGGGCGTCTATATCCACGGTCTTGCGGGCGATCTGGCGGCGGAGGAAAAAAGCTACGGGCTCATCGCGTCAGACATTCTCGAAAACCTGCCGCGCGCGCTGCGTACCTTGACTTGAAAAATATCTAGGTCTTTCGGGCAAATTCTTTTTCACAAAAGGATTTCGACGCGCGCAGGAAGAATAAGTTTTCTATGTCAACCATGATTGAATGATTCCTAGGGGTTTTGCTTATGCCGTTCCATCTTCCAATCCAGGTGCAGGGCGTCTTGTCGACGATCGGCCTGCTTGATCTTGTCGATATCCTGATCGTGGCACTGATTCTCTACAAGCTCTATATGATGCTGCAGGATACGCGCGCCATCACTTTGGTGAAGGGGATTCTCGTGCTCTTGGGGCTTGCGCTCGTCTGCAACTGGCTGGCTCTGCACGTCATCTACTGGCTCTTGCAGCAGACGCTGACCTTGCTTTTCGTCGCGCTTCCCATCGTCTTTCAGCCGGAGCTTCGGCGCACGCTCGAACATCTGGGGCAGGGGCGCTTCTTTGGCAAATCAATATTCCTCGACGACAACGAAGCACGCTCGCTTGTCAATGAGCTCGATAAGGCGGTGATGATGCTGTCCTCGCGCAAGATCGGCGCCCTCCTCGTCTTCGAGCGCGAGATGGGACTCAACGACATCAGCGCCACGGGCGTGCAGATCGACGGTCTCATCACAGCGGACTTTCTCATGAATGTCTTCATTCCGAACACGCCGCTGCACGATGGTGCTGCCGTCATACGCGGCAAGCGCCTGATCGCAGCGGGCTGCCTGCTGCCACTGACGGAGAACCGCACGCTGAGCACGGAGCTCGGCACGCGCCACCGCGCCGCCATCGGTCTTTCCGAGCAGTGCGATGCCCTCATCGTCGTCGTCAGCGAGGAGACGGGCACGGTTTCCGTCGCCGAGAACGGCAGGATCGTGCGGCATTTGAGCTCGGAGCATCTGAAGAGCTACCTGCGCCCCATCTTCGCACCGAAGACAGAGGGGTTCAAGAATATGGTTCTGAATTGGAGGAAGGGGAAATGATGACACGCCTGTACGCCGTTTTTCGGCGTAATCTGCCGGCGAAGCTCATCGCTCTCGCCGTCGCCATCGTCCTTTGGCTCTTCGTCATGAACGAGCAGAACCCGCAGATCGAGGGCAGCTTCACCGTTGCCGTCGAGCTCGTCAATGCGCCCGAAGGCTATAAGATCACACAGGGGGAAAGAAGCGTGAAGCTCAAGGTGCGCGGCGTGCGCTCCCTCTTCGTCACGGCAGAGCCGGAGAGCTTCAAGGCGTATGCTGATCTGGAGGGGCTGGATTCGGGCGAACATAAGGTCAGGGTGAAGGCGGTTCTGCCGCAGGGATTTGAGCTCATCGATGTGCAGCCGGAGTTTGTTTCCGTCAACCTCGACAAGATCGTGCGGCGTTCGGTGCGCATTGATCTCATCGTGACGGGCTCGGCGGCCTCGGGCTACACCGTGGGCAAGATTTCGCAGGCGGCGAATACGACCGTCGTCGAAGGTCCCGAATCGCGCGTGTCGGAGGTCGATCGCGTCATCGGCTATGTGGGGCTTTCGGGCAACCGCGATGATTTCACGTTGCAGGTGCCCCTGACGCCCATCAACAGCGACGGTAAGGCGGTCGAGGATGTGGAAATCCTCTCGCGTGCGGTCGAAGTGTCCGTGCAGCTGGCGCGCGGTTTGACGCGCAAGATCGTCGCGATCCGCCCCGTCCTGGACGAGACGCTGCCCGAGGGCTTCACATTGGGCACGGTGCAGGTCGAGCCGACGAAGATCGAGATCGCGGGCGAGGCGGGTGTCATCGGCAAACTGACGAGCATTGACACGGAAAAGATTGCGGTGTCGGATATGAAGGAGAGCGGCAAGAAAACAGTTCATCTCGCCGCTCCTGACGGCGTGGCGATTTCCAACCGCGAGGTCACGGTGACGATTGAACTCAAGCCGAAGGCGCAGGAGCCGGAGAAGGCGCGGGAAGCAGGCACGTCATGATTCGGATCAGCAGCTGCTCTGTACCTTTGGATGATGTGCGCCCGCTCGCGGCAGTTGCTGCCGAGCGCCTGGGCATTGCGGCGGCGGAGGTGCTCTCCGCCACGATCGTGCGCAAGGCGCTCGATGCGCGCCGCTACCACGGCGCGCCGCTCGCCTTCGTCTACACGCTTGATGTTGCCGTCAAAGGCAGCGAGAAAAAGCTGCTGGCGCGCTTTCGCCGCGATGGACATATCGCAGTGAGACCTGAAGAGACAGCCTTGGATCTCTCGCGCTTTTCGCCGCCCGTGCGCGGTGAGGCGCCGCCCGTCGTCGTCGGCTTCGGCCCTGCGGGCATGTTCGCGGCGCTGACGCTTGCGCGCGCGGGCTATTCGCCGCTCGTCCTGGAGCGCGGCTACGATGTCGAGGCGCGCCATGCCGCAATCGCGCGCTTCTGGCAGACGGGCGCGCTCGACGTGCGCTCGAACGTGCAGTTCGGCGAGGGCGGCGCGGGGACGTTTTCCGACGGCAAGCTGACGACGCGCATCGGCGATCCCCTCGTGCGCGAGGTGCTCAATGCCTTCGTTGCCGCAGGGGCACCCGAGGAGATCAAGTACCTCCACAAGCCGCATGTCGGCACCGACCTTCTGCGCGGCATCGTCAGGCGACTGCGCGAGGAGATCGTGCGCCTCGGCGGCTCGATTCGCTTCGCCTCGCAGGTGACGGACATCGAGATGAAGGACGGCGCGCTCGCCGCGCTTATCGTCAACGGTGAGGAGCGCGTGGCAGCGCGGGCGGCGTTTTTCGCGATCGGCCACTCGGCGCGCGATACGTATGAGATGCTTGTGGCGCGCGGCATTTTCCTCGAGGCGAAGGCGTTCGCCGTGGGCGTGCGTGTCGAGCATCCGCAGGATTTCATCGACCGCGCCCAGTACGGTGAGGATGCGGGCAACGTGCATCTTCCCACAGCGGACTATGCTTTGACGTATCAGGACAAGGCGCGCGGCAGGGGAGCCTACTCCTTCTGCATGTGTCCGGGCGGGCAGGTCGTCGCGGCGGCATCCGAGCTTTCTCGTGTCGCGACGAACGGCATGAGTTGCTATGCGCGCGATTCGGGCGTAGCGAACGCCGCCCTGCTCGTACAGGTCGGTCCGAAAGATTTCGGCGGCGAGGTGCTCGCGGGGCTGGCGTTTCAAAGGCAATGTGAGGACCTTGCCTTCCGGCTTGGCGGCGGCGATTATCGCGCGCCCGTGCAGTCCGTCGGCGACTTCCTAGCGCATAGAAAGGGCGCGCGCGACTTCCTCGTGCAACCGACGTATCGTCCCGGTGTGCTTCCTGCCGACTTGCACGAATGCCTGCCGCACTTCGTCACGGATACGCTCGAAGACGCCCTTCGTGCCTTCGACCGCCGCATCCCGGGCTTTGCTGCCGCCGATGTGCCGCTGACGGGCGTCGAGACGCGCTCTTCGGCGCCTTGCCGCATCGTGCGCGAGAAGGAGAGCTTTCGCGCGCGCGGCGTTCAGGGGCTTTACCCCATCGGCGAGGGTGCGGGCTACGCGGGCGGCATCATGAGCGCTGCCGTCGAT
>CAMURM010000098.1 GCA_947097535.1 uncultured Selenomonas sp. | reverse complement strand
CAGGAAAATACGCCGACAAGAACGCCGCCGCAGACAAAGCCGTCACGTTCGACGGACTGACGCTCACAGGCACGGGCGCAGGCAACTACACGCTGAACAAGACCGCGCTCACGGGCACAGGCACGATCACGAAGCGTGCGCTGACGCTCGGCGCAGTCGCGGCGCAGACAAAGACCTACGACGGCACGACTGCGGCAGACGTAGGGAAGTTCCACGCGGCGCTCGCGGATACCATCGCGGGGGACAGCGTGACAGCCGCCGCCGCAGGTGCAGCCTACAACGACAAGAACGTCGCTCGGGCAAATCGCATCGACTACACGGGCATTGCACTCCGAGGTGTAGATGCGGGGAACTACACGCTCGCCGCCACCACGGCACAGGGCGCGGGCACGATCACGCGGCGTGCGCTGACTGTTGATACCGTCGCGGCGCAGAGCAAGACCTACGACGGCACGACCTCCGCAGACACGTCGAAGTTCCAAGCGACGCTCGGTAATCTCGTCGCGGGTGAGGAAGGCAGCGTAACGGCGACCGCTGCGGGCGCGGCGTACAACGACAAGAACGTCGCCGGGGCAAATAAAGTGAGCTATACGGGCGTCTCCCTTACAGGCACAGGCGCGGCGAACTATGCTATTTCCAATACCGCCGAGGGGCAGGGCAGGATCACGCCGAAACAGCTGAATCTCGCGCTCGCGGGCGGCGCACGCTTTGACAAGACCTACGACGGGAGCGACAGCGTCACGCAGGAACTCGCGAAGGGGACGAACTACACCCTCACGGGCTTCATCGGCACAGAGGGCAACAATCTCGCACTGGCATCTGCCACAGGCGCGTATACGGCGGGCAAAGACGCGGGGACAGATAAGGAAGTAACCTTCAAGAACCTCACGCTCACGGGCACAGGCGCGGGGAACTACACGCTAGATAAGACTGCGCTCACGGGCATCGGCACGATCGCGCGGCGTGCGCTGACGTTCGGCGAAGTCGCGTCGCAGAGCAAGACCTACGACGGTACGAGAGCCGCAGACGCATCGAAGTTCCACGCGGCACTCGGCAACATCGTCGCAGGTGACAGCGTGACAGCGACTGCCGCAGGCGCGGTGTACAACAGCAAGGATGTCGCTGCAGCAGTCACCGTTGACTACGCGGGCGTCGTCCTCACAGGTGCAGATGCGGGGAACTACAGCATCGCCAATACAGCGCAGGGGACGGGTACGATTACGCCGCGTGATCTCACGCTGACCGCCGATGCCAAGACCGCTATGCAGGGTGAGCCGCTGCCTGCTTTCACAGGGAAGGCACAGGGCTTTGTTGAGGGTGAGGATGAAAGCGTATTCGGCGCAGACGGCGTGACCTTCACGACCGCTGCCGCCGATACGAACACCCCCGGCAGTTACGCCGTCATCGGCAAGGCGGGCGGCATCGCGGACGGCGTCCTCGGCAACTACCGCATCGTGCAGGCGGAGGGGAACGTGAGCGCTTTCACGGTCAATGCCGTGCTCAGCGCAGGCGGCATCCTTACGGCACTCGTGCAGGACGCCGCGCCGCGCTTCGACTTTGGCCTCGATAACGTCGTCTGCCTCTTCGGCACGCCGCGTCCCGTCCGCGCCGCAACGCTCGGACTCTACCGCTTCCACGCGGAACGAGATCTCGAAATTGAGGGCTTGAGTCTCTGATGGCGCAGCACGGTGCTTTTCTAAATCTCTGCAAAAAGGAGTCCTTTTGTTGAAAAAAGTCGCCCAGATTTACGCAGATGCGTGAATCTGGGCGACTTCATTTTATCAGCGTTTCCTTAAAGGAGCTCGTCCCTCGCGACGTCGTAAAAGGCGTGTTCCGCCTTGATCTCGCGCTTGCCTTGCTGAATCCTCACGTTGTCGTCGAACTGGGCGATCTGGCTGTCCCAGTTGAAGAGACCGCGGTCTGCCTGAATCGTGAACTTGGGACGTTCGAGGCGCACGTTGCCGTCGACGGCGGCTTCGTGCGTCTTGCCGATGACGTGCGCCTTGTCGCCCGTGAGTTTCAAGCCGTCCTGCGAGACGCTGACGTTGCCTTCGCACCAGACTTCGAAGTCTGAAGAGTTCACGCCGCTCTGGGCATCGAAGGAGCCGTTCTTCAGGTACTTGAGCGCCGTCGCGAGGTCGACTTCGGCATGATCTGCCTGGAAGGTGCAGCCGTTGGCGACGATGCGTATGTTGCCGTCGAAGATGCAGCGCCCGGCGGCGAAGTCGAGGTTGTAGGAGTCGAAGGAGAAGTTCGGCGCAGCAAGAGCCGTCGCGTTCAAGGCGAGGAGCAGGAGGGTGAAGAGGAAAGAGAGATGGGGTTTTTTCATAAAGACGCTTCCTTTCTTTTGTAGGAAAGATGACTCCTCTATCATACCGCAAGCGGACGGCTTTTTCCAGCGGAATTTGCTTAAATCAACAGAGCACGAGCGATTTCGGCAGGATAAAGCGATGCCTTTGCCGTATTATTCCATAGAAGAAAAAGGCGAAGGAGGACGGCAGATGACGATACGGGAAAAGCGTGAGGAACTGGAATATGAGATACTCTCGCCGCTTGCGGCAAAGAGCAGGGAGAGCCGAAGGCGAGCACCGATCACGCCGTGCCCCTTCCGCACGGATTTTCAGCGCGACCGCGACCGCATCCTGCACTCGAAGGCTTTCCGCCGCCTGAAGCGCAAGACGCAGGTTTACATCGTCTCGGGCGACCACGACCGCACGCGCATGACGCACAGCCTTGAGGTGTCGCAGATCGCGCGCACGATCGCGCGCGGCCTCTGGCTCAACGAGGATCTGACAGAGGCGATCGCACTCGGGCACGACGTCGGGCATACGCCGTTCGGTCACGCGGGCGAGGCGGCGATGGCGGAGATCATCGGCCACTTCGCACACAACGAGCAGAGCCTGCGCGTCGTTGAGTATCTTGAGCGCGAGGGCGCGGGGCTCAATCTGACCTTCGAGGTCAAGGACGGCATCGTCAACCACACGGGCAAGCATTTGCCGAAGACGCTTGAAGGGCGCATCGTGCGCATTGCCGACCGCATCGCCTACCTTTGCCACGATTATGACGACAGCCTGCGCGCGGGCATGCTGCGCGCGGGAGATCTGCCGGCGCTCGTCTACGACAGGCTCGGACATACGACGTCGGAGATGATCACGGGCATGGTGTCCGACCTCATCGTCCACTCGGCAGAGAAGGAGGACATCGTGCTTTCGCCCGCCATGCAGGAGGTCATGGATGTGTTTCGCTCCTTTATGTTCAAGCATATCTATCATTCGGAGCGTCTGGCGCGTGAGCGGCAGCAGGCGGTCTTCGTGCTGCGCGAGCTGTACGCGCACTACATGGCGCATTTCGAGGAGCTGCCCGAGGAGTTTCGCCGCTACGAGGCGCGCTGGGGCAGGCGGCAGACCGTCGTCGACTATGTGGCGGGGCTCAGCGACAACTACGCCGTGCATACGTTTGCGCGCATCTTCATGCCGCCCGTCGGCTTTTCTGTGCCGGGCGATGCGTGAGGCTCGGGCGGCACAGACAGTCTTGCGGGATTTTGTGCGCTTTGTGCCATCGTTTCTGTAAATTTTTCTCACGGAACGGAAAAAAAGAGGATATTTTCATTTTATAGGGAATATAAAATCTAGTGGAATTTGAGAGGCGTTTCTTTTACGAACATTTCTCAAAGGGGTGCGCGTGAAAGCGCACGAAAGAAAAGAGAGGGAGCAGCAGAGGATGAAGAAGCATGAGGAATGAGGCGATGGACGCCTTTGTCGAACGCGTGCGCGCGGCTTCCGACATCGTTGCCGTCGTTTCCTCCTATGTCGCGTTGAAGAGAAAAGGAAACCGTTACTGGGGCTGCTGCCCGTTTCACCACGAGAACACGCCGTCCTTTTCGGTGGTTCCCGAGCAGGGATTTTTTTATTGCTTCGGCTGCCATGTCGGCGGCAATGTTTTCAAATTCCTCTCGCTCATCGAGAACGTCTCTTACTTTGAGGCGATCAAGCTGCAGGCGGAGAAGCTCCACATTCCGCTGCCGCAGCGCGAGAGGAGCGCGGCGGAGATTGCCCGCGACAGGAAGATCGAGGAGCTTTACCGCGTGCACGAGCTGGCGCAGGCGTTTTTTCACAACTGCCTGACGAAGACGCATTACGGCGAGGCGGCGAAAGCGTACCTCGCGGGACGCGGCATCGGTGCAGAGACGATCGAGGCCTTCGGCATTGGCTGTGCGCCGCCCGCCTGGGACAAGCTTGCCGTCGCTTTTCAAAAGCGCGGCGTGAGCCCTGCGCTTTTGGAAGAGAGCGGCTTGATCGCGAAGCGCCGGCAGAGTGAGGGCTACTACGATCGCTTTCGCGACCGCGTGATCATCCCGATCCGCGATGCGCGCGGGCGCGTCGCGGCATTCGGCGGGCGCATCCTGGCTGACGGCGAGCCGAAGTATCTGAATTCACCGGAAACGGCGATCTTCAACAAGCGCCGCCTGCTCTTCGGCCTTGATCGCGCCCACCGCGCGATTGCGCGCGCGGGCTTCGCCATCGTTGTCGAGGGCTACATGGACGCGATTTCTGTCGCGGCGGCGGGCATTGAGAATGTCGTTGCCTCGCTCGGCACGGCGTTCACGGCGGAGCAGGCGAAGCTTCTCCTGCGCTACGCGCCCGAGCTGCGCTTCTCTTACGACAGCGACGCGGCGGGGCAGGAGGCGACGCTTCGCGCACTTTCCGTCGCACGCGCGGCGGGGGCAGCGGTCAAGGTGCTGCGCGTACCCGACGGCAAGGATCCCGACGAGTATATAAGAAAGCATGGTAAAGAGGCGTTTCAAAAACTCATCGAGGCGGCGCTTCCCTTCGTCGAGTACCGCATGGTGCGCGTCCTCGAAGCGGCGGATAAGGAGAGTCTGCAGGGCAGGCTCGACGCCCTCTCGGCGCTCCTGCCCGTGTTCTTCGAGGTCAAGAGCCCGGCGGAGCTCGGCAGCTACATCGTGCGCACGGCGCGTGAGCTGACGCTCGACGAGGGGCTGATCCGCGCCGAGCTCGGCAGGGCGGCAGGCTCCTCGGTACAGCCTACAGCTGCGCGGGAGACGACGCGGCGCGCTTTCAAGAAGGCGGACGATGCGCTGCAGCGTGCGGGGCGCATCGTGCTCGCCGCCGCGTGGCGCGAGGCGCCTGTGACGGAGCATATCGCCGCACTCGTACCCTTCGAGGCGTTTCCGACGGAGGAGCAGACGAAGGCGCTCGCGTGGCTTCACGAGCTTCATCTGCAAGGCGAAGCGCCGACGGACGCGCGCGCGCAAGCCAAGCTCAGCGAGGCGGTCGTCGATGAGATCAGCCGCGCGCTTGCCGAAGATACGGGGGCGGCGGATGCGCTTGAGGCGTACGACGACGCCATGCGCCGCCTGCGCAAGGCGTATCTCGCGCAGCTTTACGAAGAGCACACGCGGCGCGCCGATCGATGGGAAAAGGAAAATGACGCGCGATTCTTGCAGGAATTAGCGCAGATTCAGCGAATAAAGAACGAAATGGAAGGGCTATGAGCAGAAACAGGGCATTTTCCGGAGCGGGCAGCCTTGTCCCGTATGACGAAATGAGCAGCAGAAAGGAGGCGCGATTCCATGGCTGAGAAAACGAGCAAGGCGGCTCTCGACGTGGATAAGAAGCCGACGCAGAGCTCCGCCATCGTGTCGAGCCTTCTCGCCAAGGGGCGGGGAAACGGCGGCGTGCTGACCTACGGCGAGCTGATGACGGCATTGCAGGAGCAGGAGCTCACGCCGGATGAAATCGACGACCTTTACGAGACGTTCAGCAACAAGGGCATCGAGATCGTGGATGATTCGAGCCGCAATCAGGTGGAATTGGACGAGGAAAAGGGCGAGAGCGAGGAAGAGGTGGACATCGACCTCAGCATCCCCGAGGGCATCAGCATAGACGATCCCGTGCGCATGTACCTCAAGGAGATCGGCCGCGTGCCGCTCCTCTCCGCCGACGAGGAGATCGCCCTCGCCAAGCGCATGGAAGCGGGCGACGAGGAGGCTCAGAAGGAGCTGGCAGAGGCGAATCTGCGCCTCGTCGTGAGCATCGCCAAGCGCTATGTCGGCAGGGGCATGCTGTTCCTCGATCTCATACAGGAGGGCAATCTCGGCCTCATCAAAGCGGTCGAGAAGTTCGACTACAACAAGGGCTATAAGTTCAGCACCTACGCGACGTGGTGGATTCGACAGGCGATCACGCGCGCCATCGCCGATCAGGCGCGTACGATCCGCATCCCTGTTCACATGGTCGAAACGATCAACAAGCTGATCCGCGTTTCACGCCAGCTCCTGCAGCAGCTTGGCAGGGAGCCGTCGCCCGAAGAAATCGCCGAGGCTATGGAGATCAGCGTGGAGCGCGTGCGCGAGATCATGAAGATTGCGCAGGAGCCGGTTTCCT
>CAMURM010000097.1 GCA_947097535.1 uncultured Selenomonas sp. | reverse complement strand
GGCAGTACGAGATGGTCAAGCGGATGCGTCCAGACGACGCCGTCCTTGATGAGGAAGAAGGTGCTGCTCGCACCCTCGGTGACGAGTCCCGTGTCCTTGCGGTAGAGAAGAGCCTCTTCGCATCCTTCCGCCTTCGCCTTTTCCTTGGCAAAGACGGCGCCGAGGAGGTTGAGCGACTTGATGTCGCAGCGCAGCCAGCGGATGTCTTCGGCGAGCGTGAGCGAGATGCCGCGCTCCTGCTGCTCGCGGTTCGGCGTGCTCTCGCGGATCGTCATCGAGAGGTTCGGCGTGGCACGGCCGGGGAAGGGGAAGGCGCGCGCTGCCGCGCCGCGCGTGACTTGAAAGTAGATCGCGCCGCTCTTGATGCCGCTCTTTTCGATGAGGTCGTTGTGAATGGCGGTGAGTTCTTCGTCCATGTAGGTGATGGGGATGTGCATTTCGCGCATGGAGCGGCGGAAGCGTGCGAGGTGGCGGTCGAAGGCGAAGAGTTTGCCGTTGTAGACGTGCGTGACCTCGTAGATGCCGTCGCCGAACTGATAGCCGCGGTCTTCGATGTCGACCTGCGCTTCGCCCGGCGCGTAGAAATGATCGTTGAAAAAGCTGAGTTCCTTCAAAAGAATGGCCTCCTTGATGATGTAAGGATGAATTTTTTGCATTGTGTCAGGAAATGCTCCTCTCATTATAACGGAAACGGATGCAAAAAACAATTTGGGAGACGCGCCCTCTTGGATTTTCAGCATTTGACTGATATAATGAAAAAACATAGCATTTCAAACAGAAAACTGCGGCAGTGCATATCGCATTGTCGGAAAGAATGAGGGGTTGCAAATGAAAATCGTGGTTACGATCGTCGGCAAGGACAGTGTGGGCATCATCGCGGCAGTCAGCACGCTCCTGGCGGAGAACGACGTCAACATCCTGAGCATCAATCAGAACATCATGGACGGCTTTTTCAACATGGTCATGATCGCCGACATGACGGGCAGCAAGATCGAGCTCGCAGCCGTGCGGCAGCTCCTGCAGGAGAAGGGTGAGGCGCTCGGCGTCGAGATCAAGACGCAGCATGAGGATATTTTCAACGCAATGCACAAGATTTGAGGAACGCTTTTCCGATAGATTGCAGGAGGTCTTTCTGTGCTTACCATTGACGATATATTAGAAACAAACCGCATGATCACGGAGAACAAGCTCGACGTGCGCACGATCACGATGGGCATTTCGCTTCGTGACTGCGCGCATCCGAACATCGAGCAGTTCTGCCGCAACGTCTACGACAAGGTCACGAAGTCGGCAGAGTTCCTCGTGCAGACGGGCAGAGACATCGAGGCGGAGTACGGCATCCCCATCATCAACAAGCGCGTCTCCGTCACGCCGATCGCCATCGCGGCGGATGCCTGCAAGACGGATTCCTTCGTACCCGTAGCCGAGGCGCTCGACCGCGCGGCGAAGGAGATCGGCATCAACTTCATCGGCGGCTTTTCGGCACTCGTTGAAAAGGGTTATACGCATGGCGATCAGGTGCTCATCTCGTCCATACCGCAGGCGCTTTCCTCGACGGATCTCGTCTGTTCCTCGGTCAACCTCGGTTCGACGAAGGCGGGCATCAACATGGACTGCGTGCGCGAGATGGGCGAGGTCATCAAGCGTACGGCGGAACTGACGCGCGATCAGGCAGCCATCGGCTGCGCGAAGCTCGTCGTTTTCTGCAATGCGCCGGGGGACAATCCCTTCATGGCGGGCGCTTTCCACGGCGTTTCCGAGGCGGATAAGGTCGTGAGCGTCGGCGTCAGCGGGCCGGGCGTCGTGAAGCGCGCCTTGGAGGACATCAAGGGCGCGGATTTCTCCGAGGTGGCGGAGATGATCAAGCGCACGGCGTTCAAGATCACGCGCGTCGGACAGCTCGTGGCACGCGAGGCGTCGAAGCGGCTCGGCGTGCCCTTCGGCATCATCGACCTCTCGCTTGCGCCGACGTCGGCAGTCGGCGACAGCGTCGCGCACATCTTGGAGGAGATGGGACTCGAAAGCTGCGGCGCTCCCGGCACGACGGCGGCGCTCGCGCTCTTGAACGATGCGGTGAAGAAGGGCGGCCTCATGGCGTCGTCGCATGTGGGCGGTCTTTCGGGCGCCTTCATCCCTGTCAGTGAGGATGCGGGCATGATCGATGCCGTCGCACGCGGCAGTCTCTCGCTGGAAAAGCTTGAGGCGATGACGTGCGTCTGCTCCGTCGGCCTCGACATGATCGCGGTCGCGGGCGATACGTCGGCGGCGACAATTTCGGGAATCATCGCGGACGAGGCGGCGATTGGCATGATCAACAACAAGACGACGGCGGTGCGCGTCATCCCCGTGCCCGGAAAGAAGGTTGGCGATGAGGTGGAGTGGGGAGGCCTCTTGGGGCGCTGCCCGATCATGCCCGTCAAGGACGCCTTCAGCTCGGAAGCCTTCGTCGCGCGCGGCGGACGAATCCCGGCGCCCGTGCGCAGTCTGACGAACTGAGACCGCCATGCGAGTCACGAAGAAGATACGCGAAAAGCAGCTGGAAATCCTCGAAGAGACGTACCGCGGCGCCAAGCCTGAGCTGCATTTCAGCAATCCCTTCGAGCTGCTGATCGCCGTCATCCTGTCGGCGCAGTGCACGGACAAGCGCGTGAACATCACGACGGCACGGCTCTTCAAGAAGGCGGCGACGCCTGCCGCCATCGTTGCCCTGGGGCTTGCGGGGCTCGAAGAGGAA
This sequence comes from uncultured Selenomonas sp., assembly GCA_947097535.1. Classification (GTDB taxonomy): domain Bacteria; phylum Bacillota; class Negativicutes; order Selenomonadales; family Selenomonadaceae; genus Selenomonas. The sequence continues at coordinate 3,684 of CAMURM010000097.1, read as the reverse complement.
ATAAAGGACTGCGGGCTCTTCCGCAACAAGGCGAAGAATATCATGGCGACGTGCCGCACGCTCGTCGAGGAGTTCGGCGGCGAGGTGCCATCCGACTACGATACGCTCCTGAAACTGCCGGGTGTCGGCAGGAAGACGGCGAACGTCGTGACGAGCGTCGCTTTCGGCCGCCCCGCCATCGCCGTCGATACGCATGTGTTCCGCATCGCCAATCGCCTGAAACTCGCCGTGGGGGAGACGCCGCTCGCCGTCGAGAAGGGGCTGATGAAGAACATCCCGCGCGAAAAGTGGAGTGCGGCGCACCACTGGCTCATCTACCACGGCAGGCGCATCTGCAAGGCGAACCGCCCGCTCTGCGGCGAGTGTCCGCTCGCCGAGGTCTGTCCGAGCCGCGAGTAGAAGGCGCGGTTTCGAAGCCGTGGGGCAAGGGAGAAGCTCGCCGCAGGAGCGGCGCAGCGAATGGGGGAAGCATTTTGAAGTACAGGAAGGCCGTGTTCGCTGATGTGGAGAGCATCTTTCATCTCGTGAACGATTATGCGGCGGGCGGCGCCATGCTCGCGCGCTCGCGCAACACCCTCTATGAAACGCTGCGCGACATGATCGTCGCCGAGGATGCGGCGGGCAAGGTCGTCGGCGTCGGCGGCCTGCACATGATGTGGGATCGGATGGCGGAGATTCGCACGATGGCGATCACGCCGGCGCTCGCGCGCCAGGGCATCGGCTCGGAGATCGTGCAGCGCCTCATGGCGGAGGGCGTAGAGCTCGGCGTGCGCCAATTCTTCACGCTGACGTACAAGCCGGGGTTCTTCAAGACACTCGGCTTCCATATCGTACCGAAGGAAGCGCTGCCGCAGAAGGTCTGGAAGGAGTGCATCGACTGTCCGAAGTTCCCGAACTGTGACGAGATCGCCATGGTGCGGGAGGCGGACGAGATGACGAGATGAATCGTTGGTTTTGCAGGAGGTTATGGCATGATCATTGTAATGAGTCCGACGTCGACAAAGGAAAACCTTGAGAAAGTGGAGCAGAAAATCACGCGAGCCGGTCTCAAGTACCATCTTTCAGAAGGCGATGAGCGCACGATCGTCGGCGTGATCGGTGACAAAAAGATCATTGCAGGACTGCAGATGAATTCTCTTGATGGGGTGGAAAAAACGGTGCGCATCACGGAGAAGTACAAGCTTGTAAGCCGCGAGTTCAAGCCCGAAGACACCGTCATCGACGTTGGCGGCGTGAAGATCGGCGCGGGGCACTTGACGGTCATGGCGGGACCGTGCGCTGTCGAGAGCATGGAGCAGCTCATGGAAGCGGCCGAGTGCGTGAAGTCCTGCGGCGCCCAGTTCCTGCGCGGCGGCGCCTTCAAGCCGCGCACATCGCCCTATGATTTCCAAGGACTGGCGGAAGAAGGGTTGAAGATGCTGCGCGAGGCGGCGGACAAGACGGGGCTCAAGGTCGTGACGGAGATCGTGAACATCAACGACGTCGAACTGATCACGAAGTATGCTGACATGATCCAGATCGGTGCGCGCAACATGCAGAACTTCCAGTTATTGAAAGAAGTCGGCAAGGTGCACACGCCCGTACTCTTGAAGCGCGGCCTTTCCGCGACCATCAGCGAGTGGCTCAACGCGGCGGAGTACATCATGGCCGGCGGCAACGACAACGTCGTATTCTGCGAGCGCGGCATACGCACCTACGAGACGTATACGCGCAACACGCTCGACCTGAGCGCCGTTGCCGCCGTCAAGGAGATCTCGCACCTGCCGATCATCGTCGATCCGAGCCACGGCACGGGTCGCTGGCAGATGGTGCCGGCGATGGCGCGCGCGGCGATCGCCGCCGGCGCCGACGGGCTCATCATCGAGGTGCATCCGCACCCCGAGGTCGCACTCTCGGACGGCGATCAGTCTCTGACGCCGGAGAACTTCCAAAAGACGATGGCGGAGGTGCGCGACATCGCACGCTTCATGGGGCGTGAGGCATGAAGATGAAGCTTGCGATCATCGGCGTCGGCCTCATCGGCGGCTCTTTGGGACTCTGCCTGAAGAAGGAGATGGGAAAAGACATCTTCATCACGGGTCTCTGCCGCACGCAGAAGTCCATGGATCTCGCCGTCGAGCTCGGCGCCGTCGACATGGCAGCGCCCGACGTCCGCGCTGTCGTCGAAGATGCCGACATCGTCTTTCTCGCGACGCCTGTGCTGCAGATGGTGCCGATGCTTGGAAAAATCCTGCCGCACCTCAAGCAGGGCGCCATCCTGACGGACGCCGGCAGCACGAAGGCGTACCTCTGGCAGCATATCCAGGGGATCCTGCCCGAGGGTGTATACTACATTGCGGGGCACCCGATGACGGGGCGCGAGAAGAGCGGCGTCGAGGCGGCGTCCGCTGACCTCTTCCGCAATAAAGCCTACGTCATCGTCGAGGATACGGGCGCGCCGCCCGAGGCGCACGAGAAATTGATGTCGATGCTCTCGCATACGGGCGCGAACTTCCTGCGCCTCGACATTCGCAAGCACGACCGCTGCGCCTCGATCATCAGCCATGTGCCGCATGTGACGGCGGCGGCGCTCGTGACTCTTCTGAACCAGAGCGAAGGCGATATGGAATCGTGCCTGAAGCTCGCGGGCGGCGGCTTCAAGGATACGACGCGCATCGCCTCGTCGAACGCCGATATGTGGGCGGACATCTGCATGACGAACGGCGAGGCGATCGCGACTCACCTGCGCGACCTGCAGGCGATCCTGGGCACGGTCATCGGCGCCATCGAGGCGGGGGATCGCGAAGCCGTGCGCCGCTACTTCGCCGCGAGCAAGGAGCGGCGCGACGCGATCCTCGACCGCACGGAGAAGATGTACGATCTCGTATGACGGGAGGGACGTTCTTGGAAATCTCGTTGCAGGAGCTCGCTGCGGCACTCGAAAAGACCGACGTGCTGCAGGGCTACGTCGACACGCGCGACGGCCGCGTCCTCGTTTTAGAGGAGGCGGCTTCTGCGGCACAGTCAGCGGAATGTGAGGCGGCATACACGGAACGGCTGCTTGCCGTCGAAGAGGACTGGCAACGCTATGTGCCGCTGCCCAATATCTACGAGGAAGAGATTCGCACGATCATGCAGGCTTTTGCGGCGAGTGCGCCGCCGGAGGCGGGCGGCGCGCTCACCAAAGCCCTGAGCGGCGGTGCCGCCCGCCTGCGCTTTCGGCGTGCCGTCAAGGCTCTGTCGCTGGAAGCAGCGTGGCACGCGCATCTTCGTGCGAGTCTTTTGACGCTCGCGCGAGACTGGTGCGAGGAGAATGCGGTCGCCTATCGTGATTAAGGAAGAGAGTATGCCTTTGCAAACTAAAGGAGGAAAGACCTATTGAAAATAAAATATTCTCACGCTAGAATTATTTATTACAGCGTGTATGTTATTCCAACTATGCGCATTTGTGCGTTTGATGTATCGTGTTGGCGCATGAGAACTGAATAAACGTGAATGATGGCGAATCAGATAGGAGAGAGCGGACAAGGTAGCGAGCGACAGTTTTATGCCTTGTCTTTTTTGATTCTCCTGTCCTTCGTGTCTTTTTGGTGTGTTTTAGTTAAGGAACCACTGATAAATTCAGTACCGCCATCTTGGCGCATCTTTTTCGCCCTCTCTGTGTCGACAAATCCTCCGCATAGCACCACTATGCGTCCGGTTTGT
>CAMURM010000096.1 GCA_947097535.1 uncultured Selenomonas sp. | reverse complement strand
GCGACAGCAGGCGCTTGGCGTGTTGATCGTATGTAGGGTTTTGATAGAACGATGCAGTGTCTTCTTTTTGCTGCACGCAATCATCTTCTTTCCGTGTGTCCACATCCTTGAGGACAGTATATTTTTTTTACCCTTCCAAGGGAACGATCGCGAGCTTCTTGCCCAGGGGGGCGAGGAGTTTCATGACGGTCGAGATGTTCGGACTCGTCGTGCCGCGTTCTAAGCGTGCGATGACGGGCTGGCTTACTCCGCTCAGCGCTTCGAGCTCCTTCTGCGTAATGCCGCGCTCGTTGCGCGCCTTGATGAGCTCGCCGATCAGGGCAACGCGCAGATTGCTCTCGGCGATTTCATCGCAGGTAAAATGCGCTTTTTCCCATTCTGCCCAAGTGCCTGCGATAGCAGGATTCATCATAAGGATTCTCCCCTTTCGATCAAGTCGGCAAGTTCACGTCTTGCCTGCTCAATTTCTCTTCGCGGTGTTTTCTGCGTCTTTTTCATAAAGTGATGAAGCAATACAAAACCGCCCTTATACCACGCAACAAAAGGATGCGATCACGCAATGGGCGCAGTTCCTATATATCTCCTTCTTTTATTATGCCTTAAAAGTTATCCTATGGCAAGGAAAATATCTGTTCATCCCTAAGAAAATCAGGGCGGAAGAATGAACGGTTCTTCGTGGTTCTTCATTACAATATCGTCTTAAAAATGATTATAAAGTTCTAATGCATCAATTCTAAATCTTGTAATTGTATTCATTTTCACTTTGTTTTATAATGGGTTTTGCAATTTAATTTATTTCATACTCTCCAAGGAGGAAATAATTATGACAAGGAAGAGATTCCGCTTGCGTGACCACAAGCTGCTTGCATTGGGCGTGGCGCTGTGGCTGACTGCACCTTTAGGTACAGCTCACGCGGAAGATGCCCCCCAAAAAGAGACACAGCGCGTCCAGACGGAAGCCGTTGACGTCGAAGCGCAGGCGGCGCAGGAGGAAGCGAAGTACGAGTCGCAGCAGAAGACGATCATCACGAAGGAAGACATTGAGAAGAAACAGGCGAAGGCCGTTGAAGACATCATCTTCTCCGAGACAGGCGTCTCGCGCACGGTCGACTCGATGGGGCGCGTCGGCATCTCAATTCGCGGCGCAGAGGCGCGTCATACATTGATCCTCGTCGATGGGCAGCCCGTCTTGGGCGATCTCGCAAAGTATCAAGGCGCGGCAGACGAAGTCATGCGTCTTGGCACGGAGAACGTCGAGCGCATCGAGATCATCCAGGGCGCGGCGAGCGCGAAGTACGGCTCGGACGCCATCGGCGGCGTCGTCAACATCATCACGAAGAAAGCGACGAAGGAGCCGGGCGTGCAGTTTAACGCAGAAGGACTTCGCCGCGAAGGCGATCAGGGACTGCCATTCTCGAATTTCTTCCTGCGAGCAGACTCGGGGCAGATGGGAAAATTCCGACTCGGGATCTCCGGTGCCAAGAGGGACATGCTGCCCGTATGGGCATCGGAAGACCGTACCAGCACAGGCATGGATCTCGGCGGCATATTCGGACGAAATTCCCTGCGCTTCTATGGCGAATCGGCGGATCTCAGCGCGGTCGGAACATACGAGGCGAACGCGCACAATACATTCGAATTCCGCCTGAGCCGCTACAACGAGGACCTGCACCGCGAGCTCAAGCACACGGATTCAGGTCTTGAACCACAGCGCATCTTCAAGCGCAAGACCGCGCGCGACTCCTACAACATCACATGGCGCGGCGACAACGGCGGCAATACAGATTGGACTGCCGAGATGAATTATACGACGATCAAGGAAGACGATACGTCGCTGCTCAATTACTTAGGACAGTCTGCTTACACGGGAACGAATGAGCTGAACCGCGTCGACAACGTCGATCACGATCAGCTTGATGTAAAAGTCTCGGCAAACACGATGCTCAATAACAAGCATCTCCTCTCCTATGGTTTTGGCATCACAAATGAAAAGGGGGAGGGTGCACGCGTATCCAAGTCGCCGAACACGACGACGAAGAAAATCAATCCGTGGGACTACGACAAGAGTCTGCTCGTCGACAAGCCCGACCGCCTATCCTGGTCAGGAGAGGATGCCAAGAAACCTTATGTCTGGTCGCATATCCATGACTATGCCTATTCCGGAACAAATACCGACGGTACGGATAAGTGGGACAGCAACTACGAATACTATGGCTACGACAAGAGCGGTAAGTGGACGCCCCCGGGGAGCACGAAGGAACCCGGCATCAGCTATGAGGAGTATCTGAAGTACCGTCTCAACAAGAACTATCTTGTAGAGGAAACAACGTACTGGGGCGACAAGAGAATCAAATATAGCAACGGTGAGGATGTCCCTGATAAGATTGACGAGGCGTTTTACAAGCGCTACAAGGCGTTCGATGAGGAACTGCGTGCGCAGAATCCCACCAATCCAAATGTCCTCGCCCATACGGGGAATATCATCGAGAAGTATTTCACCCTCGGCTATACACGCGAATACAAAGATGCCAATGGTGAAGAACGCGCGCTAAAATACAACGGCAAATACTTCATGCAGGAGTATTGGGACAGAGATCAACGCATCACGACGGGCAGCGGCACGATCCAGAAGCAGAACTTCTTCATCGGCGATACGTGGCAACTCTCGAAGAACACGCTGCTGTTCCCCGTACTGCGCATCGATCACAGCAACCTCTTCGGCACGAACGTTTCGGGCAACATCGGACTCACGCACAACATCAACGGCAATGCACATCGTCGCTTCAAGGCGAACATCGGCACGAGTTATGCAGAGCCGGGCATGGGCGAGCTTTGGTACAACTGGGAGATGTACGCCAGTTCTCCCGTTGGCATCGGCACAGCTCGCATGGGCTGGTGGTGGCAGGGCAATCCGAACCTCAAACCCGAGAAGGCACTGAACTTCGACGTGAGTGTCGAAGGAGAAAATAAGAATACGTATGCGCGCGTCGGCCTGTTCCACAACCGGATCCGCGACTACATGTCCATCTACTTCACGGGCGGCTATATGGACTTCGCTCCGCAGCTCAAAGGCGCGGACAAATGGATGCGTGCGCCGGATATGATCTACAGCTTCAAGAACATCGGCAGAGCCGAGATCACAGGCCTTGAAGCAGAAGTCAAGCATAAGTTCGATGACCGTTGGAGTGCAAAACTCGGCTATACATGGCTTCATGCCATCAATAAGTCGGATCCCCTGATGCCGAAGCAGCTGCTCGATCGCCCGACGCACAAAATCGATATCGGTGTCACCTATGAAGACAAGAAGACGGGCTGGGGCGGCACGCTCTGGGGCGATTATTACATCGGGATGCTCGACTCCAACACCCTCGCCAATAATTACAACTATTATCCTCAGATCAACGGACTGCCGAACATTGTCGACTCGGAACATATCTATCAGACAAAGACCTACGGCATCTGGAACATCATGGTGCAGAAGAAGTTCGGCGACGATGCGATGGTTTATTTCGGCGTCAACAACATCTTCAACCATCGCGACGATGCCCGCGCCATGCAGGAGCGCGTATTCCGCTTCGGCGTCAACCTGAAATTCGGCGGCCCCGACCATAAGAAAAAGCTCATGAATCCCGACGGCTCGGAAATCCTGCCCGACAACTTCATGCTCAAGAAGGAATTCATCAAGGCATCGTTCGATCCCGCAAAGCAGCCCGGCATTGAGGTCTTCGGCGACTACCGCGCCAAGATGACCACGCACGGCGGCATTGAGCGTCCCGCCACGAGCTATACGACGACGGGAACCGTCGGCTCGGGACTTCGCAATCTGCAGGACAGCAAGGATCACAACTTCGAGCAGCGCGTCCGCGTCGGCGCTGAGGCACGCATCGGCGATGCTACGGATGTCCGCCTCGTCGCCTCCGCCTCCGGCAGCAACGAGATCGACACGAAGGAAAGCGACGGCAAAAACCGCGGCTTCGGCAAGCAGCGTATCGAAGAAGCCGCCGTCTCCTATCACAAGGATCAGTGGGATTTCAGCGCCGGCCGCATCCATGAGCCGCTCGGCGCGACCGAGTATTGGTTCGGCAAGGAATACGACGGCATCCGCGCCGTTTGGACGAACAAGGCGCAGGATACGCAGGTGCGCTTTGGCTACGGCACGTTCAAGCACAGCACGGGCATCACGGACTCCGCATATACGCATACGGTCTACAGCGACACGGTCTATCGCCCACCGACGGCGATCGAGCTGTTGGGACTCGACCATCTCAAGGATCCCTATGCTACATATGAAAACCAGGCAAAGGAAAGCACAGACGCATACAACGCGGGCGGCAAGGATCAGAAGAACCTCTATCTCTACCAGCAGCTGAAGGAAATCGACGCGAGCAGCGCGACCGACGCTGAGAAGACACAGAAAAAGACGGAGGTTCTCAAAAAGTTCTATGACATCATGAGCAAGGCATACGGAGCGCAAATGGCCGCACAGAAGATCGATCCCGCCATCGATTCGTCCACCAAGGTGCTCTATAAGATCACGAAAAAGGACGGCTCCGGCTATAAGTACATGATTGCTGATGCGGATTACGACTCCTTTATCGGCTCTTGGCTCTCAGCGGAAGAGAAGAAGGAAAAAGAGGAGATCAACAAAACCTTCGCCATACCCCTGACGAATTCGGAGGCTCTAACGAATCCGAACTACTTCAAGGATAACAGCGCGAAGTTCTCGGAGGTCTATAAAAAGATCGCACTGAACAAAGCGCAAGCGGCATGGAAGGAAAAATACGACTCGAATGCCGCCTTGGACAAGTCCGTACAGTGGGATGGCACCTACGACTCAAAGACGCGCGTTTTGGACGGACAATATGCCGATACAGAATCTTCCTCGCTCTACAACGAAAAGATCTCGGACATCTATCTGGTCAAGGAGTACGGCTATACATCCGAACAAGGGGATGCTTATACTGCCTATGACTGGTATGGCAATCCCTATACCGCCTACAAGTACAAGCATTATTACCGTTACGGCAATGGTGCGGACGGAGTTGCGGAAGATCTTACGGCAAAGAACTATACGGTGGATTCGCTTAGCGACACCTATAAGCTTGGTCTCTCCCCTATCGCAACAGGGTATCTCAAAGCCATACAAGAGGTACTGAAGGGCACGATCGTTGGCTCTACCGCCGCTCCCGATCAGAACCTCGGCAGCGTGGTCGGCAATATCGTCAAGACGAGCGGCAACGTCATCGAGCAGGATCGCATTCCCGAAATCGATCAAGCCATCTTCGTCCAAGCGAAGAAGATGCTCAGCGACCGTCTCGGCGTACAGCTCTGGTACATGCGTTCGCTCAACGACGATACACGTCAGCTCCGCTTCGCACATGGAACAAGCAACGATGAATACAGTGTCAAACAGCTGGCAAATGTCTTCGGCGTCGGTGCGAAATGGCAGGTCGGCAAGAATACCGTCCTCTCCGGAGAGTTCGGGCAGAACTTCACCGATTTTGGCAAACTGATGAACGGGACGACGAATGTGACCTACAAAACGCGTGAGGCAGTCTACGACATCAACGGGCGAGAGAAAGGCTCCGATCCGCATTTCTGGGTGCTGCGTCTGGACATCGGCAAGGCAGATATGAATGTTCGCGGCTCGTGGGGGGCGTTTGCCGATTACAAGGCATTCCAGCACGGCTCGTTCTTTGGCGGCAACGGCACGGTATTCCTGCCCGACCGTTATCTCGACGGCATGAAGAGCATGTCCGTCGGCGCAAGCTATGTCCCCATGAAAAACCTGCTGATCGAAGCAGCCTATACCTTCAACGTTCGCAGCCTCGGGCAGCGTGACACCCTCTACGGTCCGGAGAAGTTCACGCTCGGTAACATGGCAAGCATCCAGGTTACTTATCAGTTCTAAAATCGCACAGCAAAGCGGCTACAGAAGCACACGCAAAAAAGAGGAGCACGAGTCCGTCGGGGCTTGTGCTCCTCCTCTTTTTGCCGTCAGGCATGGGAAATTTTCACCTTGACAATACGCGCTGTAATACATACTATGTATTATAGTTTGAAAAACACATTTTCCGAGGAGTTGATGTCATGCGCCGTCATGCCGATAAGATCGCTTACTTCCTCATCGCTTTCGCCATCTACCTCCTCGTCATGGCGCTCTCGACGTATAAGACGACGCGCATGGCGAACACGCTTCTTTACACCTCGGTCGCCATCTCCCTCCTCGCTGAGAACATCCCGAAGGTCGTGGAAATTCCGCTGCACTACGCGCATCCCGTGAAGTGCATCGAGTACTTCATGTTCTTCCTCGCTGTCCTTTGCTTCATCACGGTTCTCCTGCGCCACCTGCATCTCTTTTAAGGAACCGCTGATAAAATGAAGTCGCCCAGATTTGCGCAGATGCGCTGTATCTATCGAGGA
>CAMURM010000095.1 GCA_947097535.1 uncultured Selenomonas sp. | reverse complement strand
GCTTGATCGATGATGCGTTTTTCAACGTATGTTTTGACAACTATATCGAAGGAATACAGCTCCTGCTGCGCATCTTTTTGGGACGCGACGATCTCATTGTCAAGCATGTCGTCACGCAGCGGAGTGCGGAAAATCTCTATGGTCGCGGCGTGCGCTTTGATGTGTTGGCAGAGGACAGCGAGGGGAAACTCTACGATTGTGAAGTGCAGCGTGCCAATGAAGGTGCAGCCCCGCGCAGGGCGCGCTACAACAGCAGCATGCTGGATTCGCGGGAACTGGCAAAAGGAGAGTATTTTTCGTCACTTCCGGAAACATGGGTAATCTTCATCACGGAGAACGACATCTATGGGGCAGGCTTCCCGCTGTATCATGTGGAGAGGATCGTAGAAGAGATTCAGCGCCCCTTTGATGACGGCGCCCATATCCTTTATGTCAACGGGGCAAACCGCGACGACACACCGCTTGGGAAACTCATGCAAGATTTCTTCTGTGAGAATCCAAAGGAGATGAATTACAAAGAACTTGCCAAAAGAGCAGACTACTTTAAGGAAGCAGAAGGGGTGAATACCATGTGCGAATTGATGGAAAAATTTGGAGAGAGAAAGATGGAAGAGGGACGTATGGAAGGACGCCTTGAGGGTCGTGCTGAGGGTCGTGCTGAGGGTCGTGCTGAGGGAATGCTCGATATGGTGCGTTCTTTGTTCGCGTTGCATGTCCCCCTTGATGTGATCGAGAAGTCGAGCGGCTTGACGCGAGCCGAAATTCTGGCGCTACAAGACACGCCTGCCGAGTAGTATGAGCAAAGGAAGAGAGCTCTCGCCTGCAGACCGAATATAAGATTTTTGGACACCAAGACCGCCGCATCGTTTGATATGCGGCGGTTTTATTAGCTCTTTGTTAAATGTTGTAGTTGGGGCTGACGCACATAAATCATGTACGTCAGCTTTTTTCATACATAAAAAACGCCTCCACACTAGTAAAAGTATGGAGGCAACCTGCTTCTCCTGCAACGAAAAATCCGGCAAAAACGCTGTGCCCCTGGGGAAGCTAGGGAAGAGACGGCTTGCCGAAATGCGCTTCGACCAGCGCCCGGAGCCGCCCTTCCTTGGCGGCAGCCGCCGTGTCCGCGAGGACGAAGTTTCGGCGGGACAGTTTCTGCTGCTTCCTGTCAAAGCCGAAGATATACGCCATGGCGATGTCGTAGATGATCTGACTCGGCACGAAGCCGAAGACCTGCCGTTCCAGGATATGCCTGAGCCGCTGCTCGGCGTCGGGGAAGGCGGCTTTGAGCTTTTCGCTGCGGTACAGCCTCTTGACGATCTCCGTGATGTAGAGTCCCGACTTCATGTAGAAATCGACGAAGGTCTTTTCCGCGTCGTCAAAAACGCCGGCATCCTCCTCTGCAAGCGCATCGACCATGCGCCGGACGACGGCGCGCGGCGTGAAGATCTGGTTCGTCTTCTGCGGCGGGATGTAATCGAAAATGTCTTCGTCATGGCTCTCATCGAAGTAGTCGCTGAGCCTCTCCTTCTTGTCGAGGAAATTTTGGATGGCATCGTCGAATACGATTTCGTTGAACAAATGTCCGTCGAAATGACGATTTTCTCCCGTCGCCTCATCCAGGTAGTCGCCGCCGTCTCGTAAAAAGCGGAACTGTGCGACCGTAATGCCCGTGACTTTATGGAAGACTGCCGCCGGCGTGTAGACGTCGAAATTCGCGAGCTGCAGCTCCTTGCCGCCGCCCGCAGCGTTCTCGCTGTACGCCATGATGAAGCTCGGAATCGTGCGCGCGAAGCCGCGAAGATGGGCACGCACCGTGTCCTCAATGCCTTTCTTCTTCTCCTCGGCCTGCCTCGTTTCGAGCGCTTCGATGGTCTTTTTTTCTGCTCCTCCAACGTGCTTTGCGCCTTTTCCGCGAGCTCCTTCGCGAAGGCTGCGGCGGCGCATCTGACGCGCTCTGTCAGCTCCTGCTGCACGCGGTCGGCTTCTTTGGGAGAGGCGGCCGTTTCCATTGCCTTCTCCGCTTCGGCGCGGGCGATCTTCTGCTCCTGCGCGTGCTCGGCGGCGCGCCGCCGGTAATCCTCCTTCTCATAGGTGATCAGGGTGCGCTCGGGCGCGAAGTCGAAGAGGTAGGCGTTCTCCTTGCGGTAGAGCCTGCCGTCCGCCCCGATGTATTCCCAGGGATTTTGCGCGCGGAACGCCGCCTGCATGTATTCGCTCGGGATTTTCATATTGGAAAGCATCAGGACCGCCGTCCACGGCTTCACCGTCACGCCCGTCGTCAGCTGCCCGACCGAGAGCGTGATCGTCTTCGCATGCGTCCTCGTCGCCTCCATAACGCGGTCGAAGCTCTTCTTCGCCTGCGCATCCTCGTCCGCCTCGAGCCTCCCGTCGCCGGCGGCGAGTACGACGCCGTACTGCTCGGCGCGCAAGCTGTAGTCGCTTTTGCCCGCGTCCTTTTCACGCGCCTCGGCGTAGTCCTTCGCCGCGAAGCGATAGAAGAAATCGCGCGAAGTCGCGCCGTCAATGCGGAACCACTCCGTCTTCTGCCGACGCTCGACGCCCTTGTAGCGCGTGAGGTAGTCGTGGAAATCGTGGTCGGTGAAGTACGCCTCCGAGCCGTCCGTATAGCGTGCTTCCTGCTTCCATTCGAGATGCGCGCGGATGTTCACCGTATGCGTCTGCTGCTTGATGCGCTCCTCGACGGTCTGCCTGTCCGTATAGCCGATCTTCGTCCAGCCGTCATGCGGCGGATATTCGGGCGTCGTATAGGCATAAATCATCGGCCGTATGCGGCGGCAGGGTTCAATCTGCAGCATCGTCACAGCAATCCATCCCCCTTACGTTCTGCTCGATGAATTGGACGACAAATCGTAGGCGTGTCCTTTGCTCAATTTCCCTACCGCGTCGGGATGCTCCTCGTGCATTTTGTCAGTGAAGCGATAAATGTTTCGTCCATAAATCATATCACTGAAGGGACGAAACTGAGGGTTCTGCTATCGCCCTGCACGATGTTCAGCTGCAGGAGGAGCGCGAGCGAACGCGCGAGATCGCTTTGCGGCGCCAGCGGGCGGCCGAACTTCTTCGCATAGTGGGCGAAGAAAATGCGCCGCAGCCTCTCACGCGCGAGGGCGATGTTGTCTTCGAGGTATTCGATGCCGTACATCGTCGCAACGGCGAAGAGCGCGTCCTGCTGCCAGTTCCTGCCGCGCCCAAAGCGGCTGTTGTTGTGTTCCAAGAGTGCGAGCCGCTTTTCGAGGATAGCGACGAGGAAGGCGCCTTCGCCGACGCTCGGCTCTAAGATGGTCGCATGGATATCCGCCACCTTCGCCGCGATCGGCTCGTGCGCGAGCATTTTCTCCACCATCCAGGGCGGCGTGAAGACCTCGCCATGCTTCTGCACGCGCTCTTTTGATTTTATCAGTCGATTCTGTTCCATGATCTTCCCAGTGTCAGGCAGCGCCTCTTCCGCGCCCCATGCCTCCCATGCCAAAGCGTTCCGGCTCATACATCCTCCATCGTACACGAGGTCATTTTCTCATCGTCTCAGTATCATTTCGCGCTGAACTTTTGATTTCCTGCCGTAATTCCTTAGGCCTTTCCTTTGATGTAAAGAGCTAGAATAGTCCTATATTTATTTCCCGAAAGAACCTTTCCAAGGAATGGCAATTTCACGATACCATGTAGAGTGTACTTCCCCAGGAGAACGGTTCGAGAAGTTTTGAGCAGAAAGGTTGATGCAGCATGGGCTTCTTCCAAAAGGAAAAAGCTGCGGCAGCACCGGTCGCTTCACCGGGAGCTGCAGACGACATCCAAAAGCTGGAGCGCTATCTAAAGACGCTTGCCGCGGGCAAGCTCGATGCCCCGCCGCCCGCTGTGACGGGCGCCTCGCTGCAGCCCTTGGCGGCGGCACTGCAGGCTTTCGTCGCGCAGCAGGAGAAGCAGGCGCACCACATCACGCTGGTGCTGAACGACAGCCTCGCGAAGCAGATCCATGCGTCCATCCTGCTGAACAAGCTGTTTTTCAGCTTGACGGACATCGCGAGCGGCGTGCAGGACGTCATGAACGTCATACGCGGACTGGCAGAATCGATCAACGACATCGCTTCCATGTCGACGGACATCGCCGGCAAGACAAGCGCGGGGCAGACGACGATGCACGCCGCCGGCGAGACGATCCTGGGCATGGCGGCCGGCAACAAGGTCGTCGGTGACAGCATAAGCCTCATGGTGCAGCGCATGGACACGCTGACGAGCTCGACGGCGAACATCAACACGCTCGTCGCGACGGTCAACGGCATTTCCGAGCAGACGAACCTCCTCGCGCTGAACGCGTCCATCGAGGCGGCGCGCGCCGGTGAGCACGGGCGCGGCTTCTCCGTCGTCGCCGAAGAGGTTCGGAAGCTCGCCGTGCAGTCGAAGGAGTCGGTCGAGGAGATCCGCGCCCAGCTCACCTCCATCCAGAACGAGGTCAAGAGCCTCGGCGGCCAGTTTGATTCGATGGACGAGACCTTCACGAAGAACTCGGAGAACATCGAGGCGACGGAGAAGCAGGCGGGCGCGATCCGCGATACGTTTACGGACATCAGCACGGCGATGGAAAAGCTCGCGCCGTTCGCCGAGCAGCAGTCGGCATCCTTCGAGGAGATGACGGCATCGCTCAACCAGGCGGTCGACAACATGCACACGGCGAAGCAGGAGTCAATGGAGTGCAACACGAGCCTCTTCCATGTGCTCATGGAGTCGAGCGCCGTGCGTACGGACTTCCTCAACGGCGGTCTTTCGCTGAGCTCAAACGAGATCCTGGATCTCGCCAAGACCGACCATCTGATCTGGTTCGCGCGCGTCAATCAAATGCTTCTGGGCAATATGCAGCTCAATGCTGCCGACGTCATGAACCATCAGACGTGCCGCCTCGGCCACTGGTACGCGGGTGAGGGCAGGACGAAGTACGGCGGCACGCCCGTCTTCGAGAATCTCGATGCCTCGCACGAGCGCTTCCACCGCCTCTGCGCCGAGGCCATCGACGCCTACAACAGCCACAACGAGTACAAGGTGCGCGCCCTGCTGCCGGAGATCGAGAAGGTTTCTGCTGAAGTCCTCCGTGCGCTCGAACAACTGAAGAGCATGTAAGCTGCACGCATACAAACAAAAAGACTGTGTACAAGTCCGACCGACTTGTGCACAGTCTTTTTGCGCGTGCCGCAACGGGGGCGCACGGCGCACGGCTGCCGGCGCGCCTTTTAGCTGCATAGAAACGCCTTTCAGTGCAGCACATCCGTTTTCGGCGCTTCTTTCTTCTCCGCGCGGCGCGGCACGAGCTCGGCGGCGAGCGCCGCCATCTCAAGCGCCTCAAGGCGCGCGTTGATATATGCCGTGCTGCGGCGCATCTCCTGCGTCATGCGGCACGCTTCCTGCGTCTCCTTTTCCAGCTCGGAAATCTGGCCGCTCGCCTCCTCGTAGCGCGCGTTGAACGCTTCAAAGCGCGCGTTGAGCTCGGCAAAGCGGCGGTCGAGCGCCGCGAAGTGCGCGTCGAACTCCGCGAGCTTCTCGTCGATCGCCGCGAGCTGCTCGGCATCGCTCACGAGGCGATCGCTCACATGGCGAACGTTCTCGTCCAGCTCCGCTATATCGTTTTGCGCTCGTTCGCGCAGATATTTGCTCTCTTCCATGCTTTTCCCTCCGCTGCCATTATAGCACGACTTTTCTCCCTAGTCTATACCACTTTAGGACAGAGCGAGAAAAAAGATGAAAAATCGCTGCTTCTGTGCAGGGAAGCAGCGATAATTTTCAGGGGAACGCTAAATTTCTCAGCGCTTCCTTAATGGCAGAACATCATGATGAAGCCGCCGATCGTCGGCAGCGCCACGATGGCGAACTTCAGCAGCGGCCGCGGCGCAAGGTGGGTGCATTTTGCTCCGACGAAAGCCCCAATCATCAAGCCTAAAAGCGTCTGCACGAAGATGTCGAGGTCGAGCCGCCCGTTCAGCAGGTAGCCGAGGCCGCCCGCCGCCGAGATCGGCAGAATGACCATCATGCAGGTGCCGATCGACTGCAGGAGCGGCACGCCGAAAACGCAGAGAAGCGCGAGCTGGATGAAAGCCGCCGCGCCAATGCCGAAAGCGCCCGACAAGAAGCCATTGAGAAAGCCAAGCGACAGACCGTAGACGATGAGCTTCCTGCCCGTGAGCAGCTCGCTGCGCATGTGGAAGTGACGGTCGAGAAACTCTGCCTGATAGACCTTCATGTAGAGCGTGAAGGCGGACAGGAGGAGCATGAGCGCCGTCAGGAAGCTCAGCTCACGCGACGGCAGGAGATTCGACACCTCCGCGCCGAGAAAGGCGCCGAGGACGCCGCCCGCACCGAGCACGGCGCCCGTCTTGACGACGACCTCGCCCTCGCGGAAGTGGCTGATGGTGCCCGAGAGCATCGTGAAGACCATC
>CAMURM010000094.1 GCA_947097535.1 uncultured Selenomonas sp. | reverse complement strand
ATCGTCTCGCGGATCAGTCCCTCGCGCACGAGGCCTTCCGACTCGTAGACGTGCAGCGCGCGCGCGTTGTAGTCCTTGCAGTCGAGCCAAGCGCGATGAAACTTAAGGTCATCGAACGCCCACGACTTCAAGAGCTTGAGCGTTTCATGCCCATAGCCCTCGCCCTTCTTGTCGAGGATGATGCGCGTCCACTCGACCTCCTTCGACGGATTCGTGAGTCCCGCGATCATCAGGAAGCCGACGGGCTCCTTCGTATCCGTGCGCTCGATGATGAGGTGGATCGCGCCCTCGGTATTGAGCGTCTGCTCGTGCACCTCGCGCTCCCATGGAATGACGAACTTGCCGTTCTCGGGGCGAAACTCCACTTCGAGGATGTAGTCGAGATCCTTTTCCTCCGCCTGTCGAAATTGCAGGCGCGGCCCTTTTTTCACAATGCCCTGCATGAGATAGTCCTTTCTATTGAGGTGAATCTTACTTTTTCCGGCTTCCATTATACCATAAATCGCCGCAGCCGGCGGGGGGGGAATCAGTTTGCTTCTTGACAAAGCGCCCTGGTAAATCTATACTAATAATTATCACAACTTATTGCAACATAACTAATAGATATCATGTTACAAGGGGGAGTTTCTATGGGAGAATTTGGCGGACTCGGGCTCTTTTTCGTCGTGGTGCTTATTTTTCCTTTCCTGGTTCTCGCGCCCGCGCGCATCCTGCAGCCGCGCCAGCCGACGCCGGAGAAGCAGAAGCCGTATGAGTGCGGCGTCGATACGGTCGGATCGAGCGATGTGCAGTACCACGTCGGCTACTTCCGCTACGCGCTCGCCTTCCTCCTCTTCGACGTCGAGGCGGTGTTTCTCTATCCGTGGGCGGTGTCGTTCAATCGGCTCGGACTTTTCGCATTTTTGGAAATGTTTGTCTTTCTTGGAATCTTGGCACTTGGTCTTTGGTATGCATGGAGGAAGGGGGATCTCGCATGGAAGTAGTGGACGTCGTTCCTGCCGCGCTCCGGGAGAATGTGATCGTGACTTCGGTCGATGCGATTTTCAAGTGGGCGCGCTCGCGCTCGATCTGGCCGCTGGCCTCGGGGCTTGCGTGCTGCGGCATCGAGATGATGGCGACGGCGGCGGCGCGCTTCGACCTCGCGCGCTTTGGCTACGAGGTCTTCCGCGCCTGTCCACGCCAGGCCGACCTCCTGATCGTCGCGGGCACGCTGTCGTGGAAGATGGCGCCGGCTCTCATCCGTCTCTACGAGGAGATGCCCGAGCCGAAGTACGTCATCGCGATGGGCAACTGCAACCTTAATGGCGGGCCTTTCACAGATACCTACTCGACGGTCAAGTGCCTCGATGAAGTGCTTCCTGTAGACATCTATCTGCCGGGCTGCCCGCCGCGTCCTGAGGCGCTGATCGACGCGATGATGAAGCTGCGCGACAAGATTCAGCATCCCGATCTTGCGAAGCGAGCGGGAGGTGAAGCGCGATGAGGACGCGGTATTTTTCCAAGGAGCGACTGACAAAGATTGTCGAGATCTTCCCCAAAGCGACGTTCGACGCGGAAGCGCAAGAGCCTGCGCTCATCGTCACGGCGGCGGACTTTTCTGCCGTGCTGCGCGCTCTCAAGGAGAGGGAGGGCTTCGACCGCCTCGGCAATCTCACGGCGGTCGACTGGAAAGATCATATCGAGATGGTCTATCATCTCTACAATATGGAAGAGAATGTAAAACTCGAGATGAAAGTCGCGCTCGAAAGCGCCGCGCCCGTCATCGAGTCGGCGACATTGCTGTATCCGGGGGCAGAGTTCGAGGAGCGCGAGGTCTACGACCTCATGGGCGTGGAGTTCTTGGGTCATCCCGATCTTCGAAGAATTCTCATGCCCGACAACTATCCCGCGCATCCTCTGCGCAAGGATTTCGTCGCGCCTGTGCCGAAATTGGAGGGAGGAAAGCTCGTATGGCTGGAAAAAGCACCTACATCCTGAACATGGGGCCGCAGCACCCGAGCACGCATGGCGTGCTGCAGGTCGAACTCGAGCTTTCAGGCGAGCGCATCGAGCGCGCGAAGCCGATTGTCGGCTACATCCATCGCGGCATTGAAAAGCTCATGGAGTCACGCACATATGCGCAGAGCCTGCCCTATACGGACAAGCTCGACTACGTTTCGGCGATGAACAACAACCTCGCATGGTGTACGGCGGTGGAGAAGCTCGCGGGCATCCGCGTGCCGCTTCGCGCCGAGTATCTGCGCGTCATCGCGGCGGAATTGAACCGCATCGCGAGTCATCTCGTCTTCATCGGCACGCTTCTCAATGATCTCGGCGCGGCGACGGCCTTCATCTATGCGTTCCGTGACCGCGAGAAGGTGCTCGACCTCTTCGATCTCCTCTGCGGTGCACGCATGTCGACGAGCTACATCCGCTTGGGCGGCGTCTCCTATGATGCGACGGACGAATTCATCAAGAAGACGTTGGAATTTCTCGACTATGTGCCCGAAATGCTCGAAGAATACGACAATCTCATCACGGGCAACGAAATCTTCTATGCGCGCATGAAGGGCGTCTCGCCCATGACGGCGGAGGAGGCGAAGTCCTTGTCGCTGTCGGGTGCGAACCTGCGTGCGACGGGCGTCGCCTACGACATCCGCCGCGTCGAACCGTACTGTGTCTATGACCATCTCGACTTCGAGGTGCCCGTCGGCACGATCGGCGACGATTGGGATCGCTATGAGGTGCGTCTCAAGGAGATGGGCGAGAGCGCGAAGATCATCCGACAGGCCTTGAAGGAGATGCCCGAAGGCTCGTGCCGCAAGGTCGTCTCGCCGAATCTTCGCCCGCCGAAAGGATCGGTCTACCACCGCGTCGAGAACACGCGCGGCGAGCTGGGCTTCTACATCGTGAGCGACGGCACGGCGAAGCCTTACCGCGTACATATCCGCCGGCCGTCCTTCGTGAACTTGCAGGCGCTCGATTCCCTGTGCCGCGGCACGCTGATCGCCGACTCCGTTGTCGTCTATTCGACGCTCGACCCGCTGATGGGCGAGGTCGACTGCTAGGGGGTGCAAAGATGGAAACGGGCATCGTCTATTCTTATATCAACGAACTGCGGCTCTTCCTGACGGGGGCGCTCGGCGACGCTTTCCTCGCCGAGGTCGTCATGACGCTTCTCGGCATCGCCGTCCTTCTTGCAATCGTCATGACGGCGGCTCTCGTATTCACCTTCGGCGAGCGCAAGGTCTGTGCCTTCATCCAGGTGCGCTTTGGGCCGAACCGCGTGGGGCCGGGAGGACTCCTGCAGCCCGTGGCGGACGCCATGAAGCTCCTCAGCAAGGAGGACATCATGCCGGACGGCGCCGACCGCATCGTCTGGAGTCTGTCGCCGATCCTCGTCTTCGTGCCGGCGGCCTTGATTTACGCCTTCTATCCGTTCGATGCGGGCGTCGTCTTCGCCGATGTGAACATCGGCCTCTTCCTCCTGCTCGCCATTTCGGCGCAGGCAGTGCTGCCCTTTTTCATGGGCGGCTTCGCATCGAACAGCAAGTACGGTCTCATCGGCTCCATGCGCGCCGTCGCGCAGCTTCTGACGTATGAGCTGCCGCTCGGCTTCGCGCTCATGGGCGTCGTCATGCTCACGGGCTCCTTGGACATGAGCCACATCGTCGAAGCGCAGGCGGACTGCTGGTACATCTTCAAGCAGCCGCTCGCGTTTCTCATCGTCTTCATCTGCATGATCGCCGAGAGCAACCGCCCGCCGTTCAACCTCCTCGAAGGCGAGTCGGAGATCATCGCCGGCCCCTTCACGGAGTACAGCGGCATGCGCTGGGCGCTCTTCTTCCTCGCGGAGTTCGCGAACCTCCTCTCCATCGCGATTCTCGTGACGACGCTTTTCCTGGGCGGCTGGCAGGGTCCCGCTTTCCTGCCGGGCATCTTCTGGTTCTTCCTCAAGGCGGTTCTCATGGTCGTCATCTTCCAATGGGTCGGCTGGACTTTCCCGCGCTTTCGCATCGACCACCAGATCGCCTTCGGCTGGAAGCTCCTCTTGCCCGCGGCTATGCTCAACGTCCTTTTGACGGGCGTCGGCATGATGCTCTGGCAGATGTTTTAAGCGGCGTTTCGGCGAAAGGAGTGAGGAACTTTGTGGGGCAAAGGATTGGCTAAAGGCCTCGGCGTGACCTGGGGTCACCTCTGGGGCAAGAAGGAAACCGTTTCCTATCCCGAGGAAAAGCTGCCGATGACCGAGCGCTTTCGCGGCGGACATCTGGCTTTGGACACGAAAAAATGCATCTCGTGCCGCCTGTGCGCGACGAGCTGCCCGAACGCGGCGCTCGATCTCTCCATCGTGACGGACGAGGCGAAGAAGCGCCACATGGCAGAGTATTGGCACGACATCGGCCGCTGCATCTACTGCGGCATCTGCGTCGAGGTCTGCCCGCCGAAGGCGATTCACTGGGATCAGGATTTTGCAATCGCTTCCTATTTCAAGGAAGATATGAAATACGACGCGGTCGAAGAAGAAAAGAAAAGGGAAGGGGGCGAGCCGCATGAGTGATGTTTTAGGCGAGATCGTCTTTTATCTCCTAGCGGCCGTGACGATCGCGGGCGCGCTCGGCGTTGTGCTCGCGAAGAAGCTCGTGCACGCGGCGCTCCTTCTGACGGTCACGTTCATCGGCATCGCGTGCCTCTACTTCAAGCTCGGCGCGGACTTTCTCGGCGCGGCGCAGCTCATGATCTACGCGGGCGGCGTCGCCGTGCTCATCGTCCTCGGCGTCATGCTCACGCGCCACGCGCCGGGCGAGGCGACGAGCCCCGACAACGCGCGCTGGTTCGCCGCGCCCGTCGCCGCCGCGCTGTTCTTCGCCGTCGTCTTTTCCGCCGTCTATGTGACGCCGTTCGCGGAAGTCAGAGAGGCGGCCGCTGGCACGACGATCGAAGCGCTCGCCGACCTCATGCTCGGCGAGTATGTGATGACCTTCGAGCTGGCGGCGACGCTCCTTCTGGCGGCGCTCGTCGGCGCGATTGTTTTGGCAAAGGAGGAAGGACAATGAGCGTGGGGCTTACACATTATCTCATACTGGCGGCAATCCTCTTTTCCATCGGTCTTTTCGGGCTCATTCAAAAGAGAAACCTCATCGTCGTCCTCATGAGCATCGAGCTCATGCTGAACGCGGCGAATCTGAACCTCGTCGCCTTCAACCGCTTCCTGCCCGTCGAGGCGCTCGAAGGGCAGCTCTTGGCCGTCTTCTCGCTGATGGTCGGCGCGGCGGAGATCGCCGTGGGACTCGCGCTCGCTTTCCGCATCTACCATGACAGCCATACGATTTCGCTCGATGCGCTGCAGCGCATGAAAGGCTAGGGGGTGGCACGATGTTTTCCTCTTTCGCCTTGAGCCATGCGTGGCTCATCCCGCTGCTGCCGGGGCTCGCCTTCGTGCTCGCGGGCTTCCTGCGCGCCCTGGGGCGCCTGGCGGCGGCGATCGCCATCACAGCCATCGCCGCGAGCTTCGCGCTCTCGGGCGGCGTCATCGCTGCTGTCCTCTCCACGCCGATCACGGTCGAAGCGCCGTATCTCGCGAAGACGACGTGGGCGACGGTCGGCAGTCTCGTCCTTGAGATGGGCATCCTCGTCGATCCCATCACGGCGATGATGCTCTTCGTCGTGACGACGGTATCGCTTTGTGTCGCCATCTATTCCGTCGGCTACATGAAGGACGATCCCGGCATGGGGCGCTTCTTCTCGTTCATCTCGCTCTTCGTCGCGTCGATGCTCGGGCTCGTGCTCGCGTCGAACTTCCTGCAGCTCTACGTCTTCTGGGAAGGCGTCGGGCTCTGCTCGTACCTTCTGATCGGCTTCTACTACCAGCGCGTCTCGGCGCGGGAGGCCGCGAAGAAGGCGTTCATCACGACGCGCGTCGGCGACTTCGGCCTGCTCCTCGGCATCCTGCTCCTGCAGATCCACTTCGGCACGCTCGACTTCCTGAACCTTCGCATGCTCGTGCCGCTCGAAGTCCTGACGCTCGGCACGCTCTTTCTGACGATCGCGGGCTTCCTCATCTTCATCGGGCCGATCGGCAAGTCGGGTCAGTTCCCGCTGCACGTCTGGCTGCCCGACGCGATGGAAGGCCCGACGCCCGTTTCCGCCTTGATTCATGCGGCGACGATGGTCGTCGCGGGCGTCTACCTCGTAGCGCGCGCCTACTTCATCTTCGCGGCGTCGCCGCTTCTCATGGACATCATCGCCTGGGTCGGCGGCTTTACAGCCATCTTCGCCGCGAGCATCGCCCTGACGCAGCGCGAGATCAAGCGCATCCTCGCCTACTCGACGGTCAGCCAGCTCGGCTACATGATGCTCGCGCTCGGCGTCGGCTCGCTGACGGCCTCGATGTTCCACCTCATGACGCACGCCTTCTTCAAGGCGCTCCTGTTCCTCTCGGCGGGCGCTGTCATGCACGCGCT
>CAMURM010000093.1 GCA_947097535.1 uncultured Selenomonas sp. | reverse complement strand
AACTTCCTCGATGTCGGCGGCGACTCCGAGCCTGAGAAGATCGCGAAGGCGTTCAACATCATGCTCGAAGGCGGCCAGGCGAAGGGCATCTTCGTCAACATCTTCGGCGGCATCAATCGCTGCGACAACATCGCGAACGGCATCATCGAGGCTGCGAAGATCATCTCCAAGGACGGCAAATCCCTCCCGGTTCCTGTCGTTGTCCGCCTTGAGGGCACGAAGGTTGAAGAAGGCCGCGAGATCCTGAAGAACACGCCGATTTCTAACGTCTTCCCTGCACCCACGATGGAGGGCGGCGCCGAGCAGATTGTCAAACTCGTTGCTGAGGCGAAGGCTTAAATCGAAAGGGAGGTCAAACACATGTCAGTTTTGATTGATAAAGATACAAAGGTCATCGTGCAGGGCATCACGGGCAAAGCGGCGACGTTCCACACGAAGCAGATGCTCGACTATGGCGCGAAGATTGTCGCAGGCGTAACGCCGGGCAAGGCGGGTCAGGAGGTCGAGGGCGTCCCCGTGTTCAACACGGTTGCGGATGCTGTGAAGGCTACGGGCGCGACGGCTTCGGTCGTCTATGTTCCCCCTCGTTTTGCGGCGGACAGCATCATGGAGGCGGTTGAGGCCGATCTCGATCTCGTCGTCTGCATCACGGAGCATATCCCTGTCCTCGACATGGTGAAGGTGCGTCGTTACATGGAAGGCAAGAAGACGCGTCTTGTCGGTCCGAACTGCCCGGGACTTCTGACATCCAAGCAGTCGAAGCTCGGCATCACGCCGGCTACGGTCAGCAAGCCCGGTCATGTTGGCGTCATTTCGCGCTCCGGCACCTTGACGTACGAGGCTGCTTTCCAGCTCACGAATGCGGGCATCGGTCAGACGACGACGGTCGGCATCGGCGGCGACCCCGTCAAGGGCACGGACTTCATCGACGCTCTGCAGCTCTTCAAGGACGATCCGGACACCTATGCTGTTCTGATGATCGGTGAGATTGGCGGCACGGCAGAGGAAGAGGCTGCGAAGTGGATCCAGGAGAACATGAAGGACAAGCCGGTTTCTGCCTTCATCGCAGGCCGTCAGGCGCCTCCGGGCAAGCGCATGGGTCATGCCGGCGCGATCATCTCGGGCGGCAAGGGTACGGCGGCTGACAAGGTCGCAGCTCTGAACGATGCGGGCATCCCCGTTGCCGATACGGTCGCTCACATCGGTGAGACGATGGTCAAGCTCCTCAAGGAGAAGGGTCTCTTCGAGAAGTGCCATACCTGCTGAGTCAGCGGGCTGAATAGCAAGAAGGGGCTGTCGCATGAGTCGAATTTGACTTATGCGACAGCCCCTTCTTTTACTTTTTCCGTGCAGCAGGATCGGTCAGCCCCTCGACCGCACCGCCCGCGATCGCCCAGAGGTAGAGACTCGCGGTGCTCGCGTAGGGGGAGTATCGCTTTTTGTAGCGCTCGAATTTCCGGCGATTAATTTCTCTGTGTCGGTAGAGCATCCGCAGACCGCGCTGTATGCCGAGGTCACCGAAGCTCAGGACATCCGGCCGCCTGAGCGTGAAGATCAGCAGCATTTCCGCCGTCCAGGCACCGACGCCCTTGAGAGAAGAGAGCGCGGCAATGACATCCGCATCGCACAGTTCTTCCAGGGCGGCGATGTCGAAGGCGCCGCTTGCCGTCTTTTCGGCGAAGTCCATGATGTAATCCGCCTTGCGAAAGCTCGTGCCGATCGTCTGCAGCTCTTCGCGCCCCAAAGCGAGCAAATGCGCCGCATCGACCGTACCGACCTTTGCCAGGAGCCTCGCCCAGACGGCTTCCTGCGCCTTCGTTGAGATCTGTTGACCGATGATATGATGCACGACGGCGGAAAAAACATCGTCGTGTATCGGACGCTTGAGCACGCCGAGTCTCTCGATGACGGCGCCGAGCTTCTTGTCCTTGGCTTTCAAATAGGCGAGCTCTTCCTCGCCGCAGGGAACGTACATATCATCGCCTCCTTGTTGCATGAGATTAGCCGGTCGTCTGCCGCTCCCCCTTCCGGCACCTTCACATGCACCTTTCTTTTGCTATTGTACTTCTTCGCCCTTATGTCTGACAACAAGATTTGAATCTATCAGTGATTCCTTAATTATGTTTCATGCTCTGACTGTGTTATAATATCCGAAACGTTATTTGCTTCTTGGAGGTGTATTTTGGTATCCTTTCTGATCGTGCTCGTCAGTGTTCTGGCGGTCTTCACGTTGGCGGCGCTCTGGGCGCTGCGCTATCTTCTGATGGGACGCGCACTCCTCGTCTGCCGCTTGCTGCTCGGCGGCGCGTTTGCCGTCGCGACGGCGTCCTTTCCCGCGCGGCGCAATCCTTTGGAGCCTCTTCTTTCGGATGGTGCGACGATTTCTCTGGCCGCCGTCTTTTTTCTCGCCGTGATGTTCCTCTTCCTTTTTGTGCTTGCGGCCATCGTCGTGCGCGCCCTTTACCGCAGGGCGCTCGCTGCGCCCGAGGATGCAGGGCGGCGCAGACTGCTGAAGGCGGCGGGCGTTTATCCCGCGGCGGCGCTCGGTATGGCGCTCTACGGCAATCTCTACGAGCGGCGGGCGACGGTCGAGCGCCGCTACGATATTCCCGTCGCTGCGCCTGCTCTCGCGGGCTACACTCTCGCCCAGCTCAGCGACGTGCACCTCGGCATGTTCTTCTCGCTCGAACAGCTTGAGCGCCTTTTGGAGCAGACGGCCGCCGCTTCTCCCGACGCGCTTCTTTTGACGGGCGATATCTTCGACCATCCGGCATGGACGGCCGACGCCGTGCGTCTGATCGACAGGTTCGTGCCGGCTTTTCCCGACGGTATATGGTACTGCCACGGCAACCACGAGCACATGCGCGGCATCGCGCTCGTCGAGGAATCTTTGGCAACGTCGAGAATCCGCCTGCTGAAAAACGAAGCGCAGTGCGTGAAGGAGGGCGCGCAGCCTCTCTATTTCGCGGGCGTCGACTACCCGATGTCGGAGTACAGGCAGCGGCGCGATGCCGAGGCGTTTCAGCGGGAAAAGGCGGCGTATGCGAAGGCGGCGCTCGCTGCGCTTCCTGAAAATGCCGTGACCGTCCTGCTCGCGCATCATCCGGAGTTCATCGATGACGCGGCGGAGTACGGCGTGCGCCTCGTGCTCACGGGACACACGCACGGCTCGCAGTTCGGCATCTTCGGCATGCCGCTCTTCCCCGTGTTCAAGTATACGCGCGGCATCGTCGAAAAGAGCAGGACGACGGGCTACGTTCACTCGGGCAACGGCAGCTGGTTCCCGTACCGCCTCGGCTGCCCGCCTGAGATCGCGTACTTTTCTTTTCGCGCTTAGGAGGAGCCATAGTGCGTGTACATGGTTTTGCAAGCTAAAGCCCGCCCGTTCCCTGCAAATTTGCGGAGGAATGGGCGGGCTTTTTGACGCTTACGCAAAATGGCTCGCTTATGGACGGCGCAGCACGCCTATCGGAAAAACTTCAATATTTGCCGCCGCCGCCGCCGTGGCTTTCGTCGCGGCTGGAAGTGGTATTTTGCTTCTTGGGTTTTTCCTTGCGTGTGACGTTCATGTAGAGGAAGGTGTCGCGGTTTTCGGTGAGGTGCAGTCCCTCGTGACTCAGGTAGGCGTCGGCCTCGGTCGCTGCCGTCACGTTGCTCATCGAGCTCATGAGACTGCTGCGGACGAGGAAGAAGATGCCGCCTGCGAGCACGACGGCGACGCCGAGGGCGAGGAAACTGAAGCCTGCCTTGGGATCGAAGGGTTTGCCTTCCTTCTCGTAGTAGGTCAGCATTTCATCGGCTGTGGCGGCGTATGCCCTGAAGCCCGCTGCGTAGTCGTCCTTGGAAAAGGCGGGCAGGAATTTGTCCGAGAGATGGCCTGTGCCGACATCGTCGGTGATGCGCTCTCGCATCTTCTTGTCCGTCGCAAGGTACCAGTCGCGATCCTTCGGTGCGACGAGGAGAACCATGGCGCCGTTTTCCGCGCTGCCTGTGAGCTTGTCGACGATCTTGTTGGCGGCAGAGCCGGCTTTTTCGCCCTTGAGATCCTTGACGGTGCAAACGGCGATGCGCACCTTGTGCGCCTTCTCAACGGCGGCGAGCGTCTTTTCCAGCGAGGCTCTGTCCGCATCGCTCAAGAGTCCCGCTTCGTCCATGACGCTGGTATCGGCTTGTGCGGCGCCCTTCGTCGCTGCCTCGCCCGAAGCGGGGGATAAGGCGACGAGTGCAAGGAGAAGCAAGAAGGGAAGGAGGACGATGCTGCGTACGTTTTTCGTTTCTTTAGCCATGTGCAGCCCTCCTTATATGCTTCCGAGGACGAATTTGGCGATGAAGTAGAGGATCGGCAGGCTGACGAGGGAGGCGGCGAGGGGGTAGAGCGTCGCCTTCCTCTTGTCGATCGGCAGGGAGCCGACGACCTTGCCCGTCTGGCCGTTCATCATGAAGGTGTACGGCTTGCCCTCGTACTTCGTCGTGAGGATCCAGACGGGCACCATGGCGTAGCTGACGGTGCCGTCCTCCTTGATGATGTACGGCTCGCCGTCGAGCGAATGCCGCGTGTAGCCCTCGACGGTGTTTTCGAGGACGCCGAGGGCGCTTTTGGTGACGCGCTTGTCAGCACGCGGAGCCGAGGCCTCGGCATCGACGTCGTACTTTTCGGCGAGGAAGCCCGTGAAGTAGGCGGCGGAAAAGGGCACGAGCTCATTGTAGTCGAAGGGCTCGATGCTTTCCATGTAGGTATCGTCCATGCGCTCGCTGCCGTCTACGGGGATGCGCTCGAACTTCATTGAGCCTGCGCGCTCGCAGCTGTAGACGCTTGTTTCCGTGATGATCTCGTTCGCCGTTTCGTAGACCGTGTCTTTTTCCGCGCGGAAGGAGGCGCTGGCGGTGACGGCGGAGTCGAAGAGCCAGAAAGGCACATACATCGACTGGATTTCCTTGAGGCGGTTGTTCGACTTGAAGGCGTCGGGCAGGAGGTAGCGCTTCTCGTAGAACTTCTTGAGGGCGGCGACGGCTTCGTCCTTCGTCTTCTTGAACGGGATGACGAAGTCGGGCCGCAGCATGCCGGAGAACTGCTGCGGCAGCATGTTCGGGCTGCCGCAGTAGGCGCACTCCGTAGCCATCGTGTTGCCGTCGGAAACGAGCTCAGCACCGCATGAGGAGCATGTCTGCACCCGCATGGCGTCGGCTTCCTGCGCTTCCCACTCCGAGCCTGCGCCCTCCGTGTTCCAGCGCGAGTCCCGGGCTTCTGCGGCGAGGCGTGCCTTTTCCTGCTCACGCTCGAAGAGTGATTCGACGGTCTCGATCGCAAGTTCCGTTGAGCAGTATTCGCAGGTCACATGGTCGTGACCGGGCAGGAAGGAAAGCGGTGCGCCGCAGTTGGGGCATTTGTAGCTTACCGATGTATCGGGCATTTACGTCACCTCTCTTTTCACTGAGGAAGCCGCGAGCCGGCGTTGGACGATGGCTTGCGGCTTCTCTCTTTGCTTTTCAGGTTACATCGTTTTCGTCGAAGGGGTCGCCGCACTCGGGGCAGAACTTCGGCGGTTTCGTCGGATCCTTTGGCTGCCAGCCGCACTTGTCGCAGCGATAGAGCGGTGCGCCCGCCGGCTTCGGCTTGCCGCAGTTCGCGCAGAACCTGCCCTGGTTCGTTGTGCCGCAGCTGCACTGCCAACCGTTCGCTGCGGGCTGGGGCTTGCCGCAGTTGGCGCAGAATTTGCCCGTATTGCCCGCGTGGCCGCACGAGCAGCTCCAGGCAGCCGCAGGAGCCGGCTGGGGTTTGCCGCAGTCCGCACAGAACTTGCCCATGTTGCCCACATGCCCGCACGAGCAGTTCCAGGCGCCTGCCTGTGCCTGCGGCGGCGCCTGCTGTGCGGGCGAGGCGAGAGGGTTGCCCTGCGGCGCCTGTCCGCCTGCGGGACCGAAGGCGCCCATGGCGCCGGCGCCGGCGTTGCCCGCCATGCCCATGCCCATGAAGCCGAAAGCGCCCCCCATGCCGGCCTCGTTGCCGGCTGCCGTGCGCATGGCGTCCGCCGTCGCTGTCGCGAGGCGGCCGGCGCGCAGGTTCGGATCGCTCATGATGGCGCTGTCCTGGATCTCCTTGATGCGCTTTTCGTCCTCTTCGTCCGCCTTGACGCTCGACACGCCGAAGGAAACGATCTCGATGCCGCGCTTCTTGCCCCAGTCCTCGGAAAGCTCCGCCGAGAGCTCCGTCTTGATGTCGCGCGTGTAATTGATGAACTGCGTGTAGCGTATGCCCTTGGCAGCGATGCGCCCGAAGGCAGGCTGCAGCGCTGTCAGAAGCTCGCTCTTGAGCTGCGAGTCGATCTCGCTTCTCGTGTAGACGTCCTCGACGTTGCCGCAGACGTTCGTGTAGAAGAGGATCGGATTCGTGATGCGGTAGCTGTACTCGCCGAAGCAGCGGATGTTGACGTTCAGCATATACTGGC
>CAMURM010000092.1 GCA_947097535.1 uncultured Selenomonas sp. | reverse complement strand
CTCAGGCGCGGCTACCGCTACGGCATCTTCAAGACGCAGGCGGTCGAAAAGACGGGCACGTCCTTCATCATCGACAAGGCCTCGACGGCGCTTCGCTCCGTGGAAACGCTGAAACTGGGATCGGGCGAGACGCTGCCGGCGCTTGAGGCGCTGAAGCGCACGCTCGGCGTGCACTCCGCCGCCGAACTTGACGCGGCGATGCAGCAGTACACCTTCGCGTCCGACATCAACGGCGAGTCCTTCATCCGCTCGGTGAGCGCTCTCGATCACGGGCGCGGGCGGCTGAACCTTTACTGCGACATCGTGACGGGCGAGCGGCTCGATCTCATGAAGCGCACCTCGCTCGCCGACACGCTCGCGCGGGGACTCGCCGAGTTTCAGCGCGGCAAGCCCGAGCCGCTCGGCGGCATCCTCAACGACTGCCTCCTGCGCCGCCTATGCTATGCGGGCGAGACTGGGCATATCGACCAGTTCCGCAATACGGCGGTTGCAGGCTTTTCGAGCTTCGGCGAGATCGCGGGACTGCACGTCAACGAGACGCTGACGGCGATCTTCTTCTACCATGTGCCGTCCGGCGTGAGCTTCCTCGACGATTACATCGACAACTTCGCGAGGATCTACGCCGACTGCGACGCCTACTTCTTCCGCCGCCGACTCGATCGCCAGGCGCATGTGGGCGCACTCAAGGACGATCTCGTGCGCATGTTCGGCGATTATCAGCAGCGACTGCCGGCGATCCTCACTTCCATGGCGCGCATTTCCGACGAGGTGCGCGCGATCCAGACATCGCTCGGGAAGCTCTCGGACGGCTCGGCGGAGCAGAAGGAGCTCTTCCGCCATATCGTGCAGCAGGGCGAGACGATCGTGCCGACGCTGGAAAAGCTCGCGCAGGGCACGCAGAAGATCAACGACGTCACGGGGCTCATCGCGGGCATCGCCTCGCAGATCAATCTGCTCGCTTTGAACGCCTCCATCGAGGCGGCGCGCGCGGGCGAGGCGGGACGCGGCTTTGCCGTCGTCGCGCAGGAGGTCGGCAAGCTGTCGGGCACGACACAGGAGAACCTCACGGCTTCCGATGAGGCGGTCAGTGCGCTCCTGCGCGAAGTGCGCGAGATCGACGCGATCATGGCGGGCAACGAGGATATGGCGAAGCGCGTGCGCGCCTTCGACAGCCGCTTCAACGAGCAGCTCGCCGCGCTGCAGAAGACGCTTGAGGGCAGCCTCGCGCATATCGCCGAGTCGGCGCGCGCCGTCGGCGAGCTCGAGGCAGTCAGCGATAAGGCGAGCGAGCGCATGGCGGCGATCAATCGTCTGATTCAGAACATCGAGCGGGGCGCATAAGTCGTCGTCATGGCGGCCGTCATCTTCGGCGGCTCTTTGGAGTTCGTTACGGGCACTCTGCTGCTCGCGCCGTTCGCACCCGTGCAGGCGTTCTTCATCGCGCTGATGATTCAGGCGCGCCATCTCTTCTACGGGCTTTCGATGCTCGAAAAGTACAAGGGGCTCGGCAAGAAGCGCCTCTATCTCATCTACGGCCTTTGCGACGAGACGTTTTCCATCGCCTATACGACGCGCCTGCCCGAGGACGTCGACCGCGGCTGGTTCTACTTCTTCGTCACGCTTTTGAATCAGATCTATTGGGTGGCGGGCGCGGCGCGCGGAAGTCTTTTGGGCGGCATGCTCACCTTCGATACGTCGGGACTCGGCTTCGTCATGACGGCGATGTTCGTCGTCATCTTCCTTGAGCAGTTCCTGCATGAAAAGCAGCATATCAGCGCCGCCGTCGGCTTTCTCGCTGCGGGTGTCTGCCTCTTCATCTTCGGCGCCGACGGCTTTCTCATTCCGACGATGGTACTGATCCTGCTCTTTTTGACGGCGCTTCGCCGCCCCATCGCGCGGAAGGGAGGCTTTCGATGAGCTTTTCCGAGGAAATCGCGACGATCGCCCTCTGCGCTCTGGCGACGATTCTCACGCGCGCCGTGCCGTTTCTCGTATTCTCCGGCAAGAAGCCAACGCCGCCTTATGTGCGTTACCTCGGCGACGCCCTACCCGCCGCGATCTTCGCGATGCTCGTCGTCTATTGCCTCAAGGACGTCACCTGGCTCGCCGCGCCCCATGGCGTGCCGGAGCTTTTGGGCATAGCCGTGACGGCGGCGCTGCATCTGTGGAAGCGACAATTCCTGTTCTCGATTGCGGGCGGCACGATCTTTTACATGCTGCTCGTGCAATTTGTTGTTGGTTAAACCTTAAAATAAGAAGAAAAGAGCTGATGCACTTAAAGTTTGTGCGTCAGCTCTTTTTGCAAGAAGATCCGGCTCTTCATCAGAATGTGTGGATGACTAAGACTTCCAACGCCTGATAAACATTGCTAGATGCACCCCGTGTTATGTGCATAGAACAATCCGCGATGCCACCGAAAGCACATACTGCGTCAAAGCAAGCTGTGCATGCGTCCGAGCTCCTGGATGCGCTCCACCGACAGCTTCGACACGCGCGCGATGGTTTCGAGCGGCAGCTTTTCTTTCAGCATGCCCATGATGAAGGAAGCCTGCTCAGCCTCACGGCCTTCCTCACGGCCTTCCTCACGGCCTTCCTCACGGCCTTCCTCACGGCCTTCCTCGCGGATGGCTTCTTCAAAATCCTTTTGGTTCCACTCGAAATTGACCATGTCGATGACCTCGCTTTCATGTGCTTCCAGAAAATCTCTCATGATGTCGTTCTCCTGACAGTAGCGCATGGCGGCTCTTATGGCGCTTGCCCGTGCCATCCCCCGGGCGATGTTTTTCTTCACGCACGCCACGAAAAGGCTGTAGTCGTGCAGTGCCCGGCTCTTTTGCAGCAGCTCCTTTCCGCTGTCGTAGGCGATGTTGTGGCAGAGGACGATGAGTTCCAGAGAAACCGTTTCATCTGCCGTCATGTAAGCATCGGAAAGTTTCAGACGATAGTTTTCCCGTGCATCGTTGTCGTCTAAATAGAATACATGAAACTCCGGGGCAGGCAATTTTATCCTTGCGTTTTGATAGAGCTTCTTCGCGTCCACGAGCTTGCGGAATTGTTCGCAGATGTAGTAGAGGAAGCGAAGCGGCATGTTGGGGTTCCATGTGCTCTGGTGCTCTATCAGAATCAGATAGCAGCCTTCGATGAGGAAGGAGATGTCGTTTTTCAGCTGCGAGAGGAACGTGCCTTCGAGCGTCATGATCTGGATCTCTTCAGCTGCCGCGTAATTTTTCCCATGCAGGGCACCCGCAACGTCCCGCAGGCGGTCAGCGTCGTTCATATATGCACGAAACACCGTATCCTGGTATTGACGACCTTTTGCCGCTTGCGCCATGGGAGGCTCCTTTCGCTTCACTCTTATCATTGACCAGCGGTCAGCGATGCCACGAGCACATACTGCGTCAAAGCAGGCTGTGCATGCGGCCGAGCTCCTGGATGCGCTCCACCGACAGCTTCGACACGCGCGCGATGGTTTCGAGCGGCAGCTTTTCTTTCAGCATGCCCATGATGAAGGAAGCCTGCTCAGCCTCACGGCCTTCCTCACGGCCTTCCTCGCGGATGGCTTCTTCAAAATCCTTTTGGTTCCACTCGAAATTGACCATGTCGATGACCTCGCTTTCATGTGCCTGCGCCATGAGAGGACTCCTTTCGCTTCGCTCTTTTTCTATTATACCATATACGCGCGGCTTCTTCAGCCGAGCTCCTGCAAAATCTCTTCGAGCAGCCATTCGGCGAATATGCCTTCGCCTGCGTGGCGACGGATATGTGGGGCGTCTTCGACGGCAAGCGAAGCGGCGGCGTAGGCGTGATCCGCCGCCATGAGGAGAGGCAGATCGATCGCGGTGTCGCCGGCGGCATAGATAAGATGCGGCATGAAGCGTTCGCGAAGTGCGCAAAGAGCTGCGCCCTTCGTGAGCTTTGGCGGGAAGAAGTAGATCTTCCTGCCCGAAGGCTCGACGCGAAGGCTCGTCTGCGCCTGACATCTTGCCGCTGCCCTTGCCGCATCGACGCCATCCGCGCAGTAGACGAAAAGATAGACGTCGTCGACAATGCGGCAGCGAATGAAGGCGGGGTCGTCGGCGTAGAGCGCGTGGCAGCGCTCCGCCTCGTACCTCGCGGGGGCGATCAGGGTGGCGTGTGCCTCGCGCCATGCCGTGTCGATCTCACCCCTCTTCAGCAGCACGGCGCCGTTCGTCGTCACGGCGTATTCGGGCTCCGTGCCCGCCGGCCATTCGATGCGCCTGTACTGCTCAATCGAGCGCGTCGTGACGGGGATGAAGCGCGTCTTCTTTGTGACCGCGCGCAGGCGCTCGATGGCGATCGGCGTCATGAAGCCCTGCTCCTCGCCCGCAAGATGCTCGACGCAGACGTCGCCCTCGCGCCTGTGGCGGCGCGAGTGAAGCAGCGTGTTGTCGAGGTCGGATGCGAATACGATGTCTTTCATATCAGTTGTCGGCGAGCGAGCGGATGAGCCCGCATGCGAGGTAGTTTTCGAGCGGATACTCGACGACCTCGACGCCCTTCTCCTTTGCCAGTTGATAGAGGTGACCGAGCCGCGCTTCGTCCGCGCGGCTGTGCACTAAGAGCTTCCACGGCAGGCGGCGCAGGAGGACGCGCGTCGCCTCGCCGATGCCGGGCTTCACGAGGTTGATGTCGGCGATGGCGAAGTCCGCCGCGATGCGCTCGACCTCGGCGAGCCCCGCGCCCTTCTCCGCACTTTTCGTCGTCTCCTCTTGCGGCGCTTGCTGCGGGAAGTGCCTTTCGACCGCCCCGATGAAGTCGTAGGTCAAGTCCTTAGCGCGCAGCTCTTCGTAGAACGCCGCGCCGTGGAAATCGCCGGCGCCGATGAGGTCGGCGCGCAGCACCGTGCGGCTCAAAAGCCCCGACACGGTGGAGTTGAGGCACGAGCTCGCGATGAGGAAGTCCTCGTGCGTGCCGCATTTTTCAGCGACGTGCGCGGGGTCGGAGAGGACAGCGAGCCCCGCGCTCACACCGCGAAACGCCGCCGCGTCCTTGACGAGCTCGCGCGCGATCGCACCCTTGCCCGTCCAGCCGTCGACGAACTGCAGCGCTGCGGGCGCGTGGCGCGCGAGGATGTGCGCCATGGCGTTCTTGTCGATGCCGCGTCCTCGAATGATGGAGATCGTGTAGTGCGCGACGTCGGCATGGTAACGGCGCTT
The DNA here is from genome assembly GCA_947097535.1 of uncultured Selenomonas sp. Lineage (GTDB taxonomy): Bacteria > Bacillota > Negativicutes > Selenomonadales > Selenomonadaceae > Selenomonas. The sequence continues at coordinate 1,284 of CAMURM010000092.1, read as the reverse complement.
GATATAATGCTTAAGCAAAATGCCGATGGGCGTGCCCGCGCGCGCGAGCGACACGAGCGCCGCATCCTCGCCCTTTTCCTCGTAGATCTTCTCGGCGAGACTCGCCGTCGCGCGCGCCGTGACCTCGGCGTAGCGTGAGAGCGCATCGAAGTACGCCTTCAGGTACTTTTCCGACGGCTCGTATTCCAGGGGCAGCATCTCCGAGTAGTGTTTGCCCGACTGGATGAGCTTCTCCCGCTCCTCTGTCGGCAGGGGCGCGAGCCGTCCCGTGATGTCTTTCAGAAGGATCGTCACGTCCTCTTCGCGGTATGTGCTGAACATCGTGTGACCTCCTTCATTCGTCGCGGCTCATCAGATAGACGATGTCCGTGCAGCTGCTCTCCCGCAGCGCGCGCGCGAGGCTCTCGACCGCCTCGTCCGCCTCGCACTCCGTGTCCGAGACGATGACGGCGTGGTGATAGGGGCGCAGATTGTAGATGTAAGTCGCGCGCGCCGCCTCGTAGAAGCTCCGAATCTGCCAGCCCGCCTCGATGGGGTAGCCCGCCGCGTCCGAGATGCCGATGGGGCTTCGCGTCGTCGCGTGAAAGAAGACGTTCTCCCAGCCCTTCTGCTCCAAAACCCTGCCGACCAGAAGGCCGGGCAGCATACATTCCTCCGTGCCGAGCACGAGGATCGACTCGTGCTTCGCCCACGCGAGGCGGTCGGCGAGGACAAGCCCCGCGCCCTGCCAGAGGATCCCGTAGTCGCGGATGGCGACGCCCGTGCGCGGCGTCGCATGAGCGCCGAGCGCGATCGTGCGGTAGGGGTAGCGGCGCGACGGCACGCGGCAGTCCGCCGCCGCGCGCGTCATAAAGCCCGCCGCCTGCGTCTCGTAGTCTGCGGGCGCGAGCTTTACGAGCGCGATGCACTCGACGCCGCGTGCGCGCAGGCGCTCGGTATCTTCTGCCGTCAGGCGATTCAGAATGGAGGCCGCGACGAGTTTCTTTTCGCCGAGCGCTGGCAGCGCGCGCTGCATCTGCTCGACGATGTTCGCGAGCGTCCTGCCCGTTGAAAGCTCGTCATCGACGAAGACGACGGTGTCCGTCTCAGAAAGCTGTGCTTCGAGCGCCGCGAGTGCGAGGCGCTGCTCGGGCGCGTGGCTGTGCTCTTCCAAAAAGTCAATGGAGCGCACATCGTGCGCGAGCTTCTCGCGCGTCGTCTGCAGATAGAGGCACGCGGGCGCGAGCGCGTTCGCGACGACGGCGCCGATGGCGGTCGCCGTCTCGGCGAAGCCGATGACGAGCC